>DATIHN010000027.1 GCA_035480635.1 Candidatus Saccharimonadales bacterium | reverse complement strand
CATGGCCGCCGTTGCCCGCGAAAATGCTGCTCCAATCATGTCGGCCATTGGGAGACAACTTGGGCGATATTTGGGCTGGGTCAAGCAAACATATCGTAATCGTTTGAGCCCCGGACTCAAGCGATCAAGTTTAGCTATTGCGGCCTGGCTGCGGCGAGTCTTATCCCACCGCCGGGGACGCTGGCTGTTTTTGGCTGGCGTCGTTATGGTCATATTCTTGGGTATTTTTATGCTTAGTCGGAGCGGTAATGATCGCTCGTTAGGGGCTCTCGCCAAACAATACCAAGATGCCCTAAGCAAAGAAGCCCACGCCGCCGATCAGCTCTCAACTGGCGATAAACTCGGTGCCAAAGCCAATTATCAAGCTTCGTTGGATGAGCTAAACGTCGTGCTGGCCAGTCCCAAGGCCGCCAAGCTCGATGCTTACTTGGCCAAACACCGCGCTAGCGAAGACGACCCAGCCTCGGCCACCAAATTGCGCGATTTAGTTTCGGCCCAGCTCGATCAAATTGATGGTCTGACCAAAGTTAACCCCGGTCAACTGGCCGATTTCAGCGCCCTTGGCAATGCCAAACCATCGCTGATGGTAGCAGTTGGCTCACAACTAATTTTCATTGATCCGTCGGCGGCTTCGTCGATTTATCGCTACGATACCGCTAAGGCCAAGCTCGATATTGTAGCCGATCATCCAGCCAAATTGGGTCATGTTGTAGCCGCCACTCCGTCGTCTAGTGGTGACGGCGTCTATCTTTTAACCGATCAACCCGCAGTTTGGTTTTATAATTCAAACGATTCAAGTCTGAGCCAGCAGACTAGTGCGGCCGACTGGCCCAAAGGCAAAGCCATCGCTAGCTACGCCGGCAACCTCTACATAATGGCTGACGATGCTATCTATAAATTGACCCGCACGGCTGGAGGCTTCTCGGCCAAAGCGGCCTATCCAATAAATGACCCCAGCGTACTCACTAATGCCACAACGCTGGCTGTTGATGGCAATATCTACGTTGGTAATGCCAAAGGTTTCACTCGTATCCTATCCGGCGTAGTCCAAAAATCCGATTTGATATTCCCCAGCAACTTGATGAATCCACGGGCCATCATTTCAACTAATGCAGCTAAATCGATTACAGTCAACGATGCCAAATCCAATCGCATTGGGTTGTTTAGTTTCGATGGCGCGGCCATTCAAAGCAATGGCCAAATTTCGATCAATGGCATCAACACTATTTATCAAACTACCGGAGCTAGTTCTGATAAAACCATGTATGTGCTAGCCGATCAGAAGCTAGTAAAAATCAGCTATTAGTTACATCTTGGCGCGTGGTTTGATCCCCAGAACGTCAAAATAACTTTCCATCATCCAGATGAAATGTTGCACCAAAGCCAATCTCTGGCCTTGGTTGGTCTTGGCCGCTAGAATCGGCACGGTCTCGTAAAATTCGTGAAAGAGTTTAGCCAAATCATGGCCATAATAAGACAGGCGATGAACGGCCAAATCAGCCGAAATTTGTTCCAGTAACCCTGGGAATTGAGTCATTTGTTTGACTAGGCTCTTTTCTACTCCGACTAATTCCCGAACTCTGGTGGCACTAACCCCCTGCTGCTTGGCCTTACGCATGATTGAGCTGGCTCGGACATAAGCGTACATGATGTAGAAAAAGGGATTTTTGTTTGATTGCTCGCGAGCCAGATCCAGATCAAAATCCATGTGAGTGTTGTAGGCTCGCTGGATGAAGAAAAATCTGGCTACATCAGCCGGTATCTCTTTTAAGAGTTCATCGATTGAGATAAAGTTACCGGCTCGTTTGCTGACCTTGTACTCCTTGCCATCCTTAATCAGCCGGACTAATTGGAATAAGACTATTTCTAGCTCCCCTTTAACTCCTAGTTTTTCGAGGCCCGTAGCCAGGGCCTCAACTTGACCAGCGTGATCGGCTCCCCAAAAATTGATGACTTTAGTAAAGCCTCGCTCAACAAACTTGTTATAGTGATAAGCCAAATCCCCAGCTAAGTAGGTATAGCTGCCATCGGACTTGCGAATGACGCGGTCGCTTTCATCGCCAACTTTGAGCCACAGGCTAGCGTCTTTTTCAATTGTTTGACCTGATTTGACCAGTTTGGAAGCAATTTGTTCGACCAACTCCTTATCGTGGAGTTCAGTTTGTTCCGAAAACCAAACATCGAATTCAATACCCATTTGTTTAACCGAGGCTTTGATTTTTTCAATCAATTGATTCAGAATCTGATGTTCACTAAACTTCTGATCGCTTAATTCTTTGATCTGTTTTGAACTAAGTTTTTGCTTTAGATTGGGGTGCTCACGTTTGATTTCAGCAATGATGGGACGGGCTAACTCCTCGATGTATTCACCCTTGTAAAGGTCTAACGCTGGGTCAGTTTCGAACCCAAGTTTAGTGGCAACTTGGAAGTAGATAGAATTCTTGAGGGCTTCAATTTGGTTACCAGCGTCGTTAATGTAGTATTCACGGCTGACTTCATGTCCAGTCCAGGCCAGAACATTCGCCAAAACATCGCCCGAGAAACCACCCCGACCGTTCCCGAGAGTTAGGGGCCCAGTCGGATTAGCCGAAATGAACTCAACTTGAACTTTTTGACCTTGGCCTAGTTTTGAGCGGCCATAACCCGGCTTAATAGCACTAAGCTGCCCCAGCCAATGGGCTTGGTCAAAAGTGAAATTCAAATACCCGGCACCAGCCGCAGCCACGCCCACAATAGCTGGATGTTTCAGGTTACCGGCAATTTCGCCAGCAATTTCAATCGGTGGTTTTTTTTGGCTCCTAGCCAACTCAAAGGCCAAGTTCGAAGAATAATCGCCATGTTCTGACTCGGCTAGACTGACTGTCGGGGTAATATCTTGCTGGTAGAGGCTCTTAGCAAGGCCCTGGAGTAATTTTTGGAGTTCATCAGGCTTCATTCCCCTTATTATAACAATGCCGGCTCTAAAGGCGCACAATTGGCTTCTAAAATGGCTATAATAAGGCCTATGAAGATCCTAGCCCTCAACAAACGAGCCCGCTTTGATTATGACATTAGCGAAAAACTGATTGCTGGCTTGGTTCTAACTGGGCCGGAGACCAAAAGCGCCAAGGCCGGTCATCTTAGTTTGAAAGGCAGCTTTGTAGCCATTAAAGCCGGTGAAGCCTATTTAACGAATGCTAGCATTAATCCCTACCCCCAAACCGCCACACACATCGCCCAGGAACCCTTGCGCTCTCGTAAATTGCTCTTACATCAAAAGGAGCTAGATAAGTTGGTGGCGAGCAAGCAGGCTGGCTTAAGCATCGTGCCGCTGGCGGCTGGCGTTGAGCGTGGCTATGTTAAATTAGAAATCGCCATCGGGCGCGGTAAGAAGCTCTATGACAAACGCCAATCAATTAAAAAACGTGATAGCAGCCGCGAACTCGACCGCACTTTGAAGCAGCGTTCACAAAGTTAAAATGTTTTTGCTAAAAAAGTGTTGACAGGCAGTTCCAGCTTGCCCTAAAGTGTGTATAGGTACCTGTATAAAAAAAGTACTCAAAACAAAAACCCAACAATTCCCACTGAAAAAACGGCCTTCCAAAGCCGTTTTTTCAGTTCAATAAGAAAGTTCGTATTTTATAAGCGTAAGTACTAAATGAGTAGCCGGGGTTTAATAAGATTCTTTATTATTTTGCAGCGGCGGCTGAATTGCGCGACTCAGCTAACTTAGCCATGGATCCAAACTGGCGTGCCAACGTCGACCCAGCCATACAGCCAAGCGGCTGAGGGCGGTGGCATATTGACGCAGCCATGTGAGCCACCATAGTAATAGTCTGGTCCGCCAAAACTGTGGCGCCACGTGGCATCATGAAGCCCGTAGTCGGCATAGAATGGCATCCAATATTGAACGTAGACGTCGTAGTTGTAGCCTAGCGGTCGACCGTCCAGCCAGCGATTGCGCTCTTTAGTATAAACCGCAAACAGGCCTTGAACCGTTGGGTGGCCAGTGCCAGTTGAGCCGGAGGTTATGGGGGTATCCATGACCACTTGATGGTCTTGGTAGACCCAAAGGTGTTGCATCGATAGATTGACTTCGATGTATTTGCCGAAGTCTAAGTTATAAGTCCGGTTATAAATTGTTTTGAAGGCCAGAACTTGGGTCGGAACCTCGGTTTTTAGACTTTGATCGGCCAGTACCCGGCCAGCTAAGCTAGTAGTCAGGGTATCTTGATCGAGACGCAGGCCATTAGTGCCTTCGGTGGTCGATTGAACCGATCCGTTTACGGTATTAATAACCTTATCTTTGGGCTTGATATCAACTGATTTAGACACGCTAGCCAAATACTTTTTGATCTGATCTGGTTTTGCTACTAGGATTGGTTGACCATTATCCCCTTCGGCGGCGCCTAGCCAACTACCAATGGTAGCCGCATCAGGCTGAAATTTCTTGCCCTGATAACTTAAGATGATGGTCATTTTCATACGCTGTTTGATCTGGGCCACGATCGGCTGGAGGTTTTCGGGTGTTAGAACCGGTGCGACAGGCGCTGAATCTAGGTGTAAACTGGTCGCACCCAACCCGAGGGCATCGGTTAGTAGGCTATGGGCCTGGTTAGGGTCAACAGCTTTACCGTTTGCGCCTGGCTGAATGGTTGGACGTCCGTTATCGACGGTGATGGTCGCATCGGTTGGTGCAACCGAGAATTTAGGTAAAATGGTTTGGAGTAAGTTTTGGACTTTTTCGCCATCCACCTGATAGCGTAACCCCAATTGCTTGGGTGGTTGAACAAAACCTAAGATTGGCAGCCAAGGTTTTTGGTTGGTTTTAATGGCCTCAGAAGCGATGGCTACGGGATCGGTGGTTAAATCGACGTCCGCAGCGTGAATGTCGAAGTTTTGGTTATCAACCGAAAGCTTGATCGAATTTTGCTCGGCCACCACCCGGCTAGCCGCTGCTCTGACTTGAGAGCCCCTCATCCCTGATAGATCAATTCCAGCCAAATGAATCCCGGGCAGAACCCGATCGGCGTAAGCACTCGATAAAAATAGATTGGCGGCCATAAAAATAGCCCCAACGATAAAACTGCTGACGGTGATGAACTTAATAAATCTCGATTGGCTCATGTTTTTTGTTTTGACATTGATCAAAAAACTAGCTCAAGATTAGCATAAGCGTTAACCGCATTCAAGCATCTTAAAAGGCGCGATTGGGCCTTTTAAGTAATTATCGGCCTTGCTTAGCTTAGTTACCGTGCTCAACCGCCTCGGCCGCATCAGCCTCGGCTTTGGTCACATGGACCGTTCCCTTGGGGTGGTTGGGCGGCGAATAGATCGAGTACAGCTTCAACGGCTTATCGCCAGTGTTTACGACATTATGCCAAGTTCCGGCCGGAATGATAATGGCCCAATCGTCTTCGACCTCATGCTCTTCGTCAACTTGATCCTTGGTTTTGCCAAACTGAACCTTGGCCTTACCTGCCTCCAGGCGGAGAAACTGATCAATTTCCGGATGAACCTCGTTACCAATTTCACCCCCAACCTCAATTGTCATGACCGTGAGCTGTGAATATTGACCAGTCCAAACCTCGGTTCGGAAATTAGTATTGTCCTTAGTAAGTTTTTCGATATCATCTACCCATCCAAGCATCGTCTTTGCTCCTTTCTTGTAATCTAATCATATTGTAAGGCCAAAACTGGCTCTACGATATGGCAATTTGTCTAAATGGTTTTGCTGCGAGATTTATGACTTTTTTAACAAATTCTATCCTGATAGAGTAAGAACGATAATGTTAATGATAACTATTGGGCTATCAAAGTCTGAACGTAATGCTGGATCGGACTGAAGTTACCACCGATTGGAGCCAGGTCTGATCCACCACCATTGGTTAGGAAGCCACCCGGAGAAGTACTAAAGACAAACTTGGTAGTATTAGTGGCCCGATGCATGGCTAAACCGACGCCCACCAGATCATTGGCACTTAAATCAGTTTTGGCATAAGTGCGCAGCGTCGTTAGCAGTGCAGCATCGGTTTTGAGATTCAGATAAATACCGGGGTGAGCAATCTTATCTTGCAGCTTTTGAATAACTTCTTGCTGGCGAGCGGCTCGGCCAAAATCATTGCCACAGGTCCCCTTTCGACAACGAGTGTACTGGAGCACCATGTCGCCATTCATGTGGTAGTTGCCTGGTTTGATATCAACTCCGCAGACTCCTCGATCACCCGGACAAGGGTATTCTGGGTCGTAGAGGCGCTCTGTGACGGTGATATCTAGCCCACCAACGTCATCAACAGCCTGTTTTAAGCCGGTAAAGTCAGTTTCGATGTAGTAATGGATCGGAATACCTAAGACGTTAGCCACAGTTTGCTCGGCCAGGGTTGGACCTCCAAAGGCGTTGGCGTCATTGATTTTGGCACTGCCATGACCTGGAATCGGCACTCGCAAATCTCGGGGCAGGCTAATCATGGTGACGTGCTTATTGGTGTGGTCGATGCTGACCACCATCATGGTATCGCTTAAGGTTTGGCCAGCATGCCCGGGATCACCAACTCCTAGGATCAGGACGTTGGTGTGGCCGTCGGTTTGGGCTAGCGCCCCAAAATCCAGCGGGTTCAAACTGAGCTTAGCCAGGTTATACCAGACGAATATGCCGCCGGCGATTAAAAGTCCTAGCAGCACCAGGCCAAAAATCAGGAAAAACCGCTTCAGCTTTGATCCAAAGCTGCGCGGCTCCCCTTCTGGTACGCCGTCAATCATTACTTCTTTCACTGGAGTTATTATAACTTACAAAGCTGTATTTTTAAGCTGCTACCAGTTCTCGGTAGCGAAAACAACTCACCAAATGATCATTAACCATCCCCGCTCCCTGCATGAAGGCGTGGCAAATAGTTGGGCCAACGAACTTGAAGCCACGTATGACCAGATCTTTGCTCATGGCATCGCCCTTTGGACTGGTAGCAGCAATGTGTGAATCGTGCTTGGGGCTATTGGTAATTGTTTCCCCGCCCACAAAGCCCCACAAGTACTTATCAAGTGAGCCAAATTCCTTTTGAATCTCCAGGACCTTCTGAGCGTTGGTGATAGTGGCTTTAAGCTTGGCCCGATTGCGAATAATGCTCAGGTCATTCATTAACCGCTCAACGTCAGCCTCAGTCAGCCTAGCAACCTGCTTAATATCAAAGCCGTTCAAGGCTTTCTCGAAGCCGGCCCGCTTGTTCAAGACGATCTGCCAGCTCAAACCGGCCTGCATGGCATCGAGTACCATGAATTCAAAAAGCTTTTGATCATTGTGGTTGGGTGTGCCCCACTCGGAATCGTGGTATGCGATCATTAACGGGTTAGAGCCAACCCAACTGCAGCGTTCTTTAATCACGCCACCCCGCCTGGCGCATGGTATCACCCAGCTTTTGCTTATAGGCGGCCTGATTGAATTGCCCCGGATAGTCAATCAAGGCCTCGTTCAACACCTTAAAACCGGCTTGGCGCAACGGTTCGGCTGCCACTTCATAGGGGTTCGATTTGATCAATAGCAGTTTGGTATCCGGATCAGCCAATTCCCCGACCCGCTCGATTAACCTAGGTAGGGCCGCTTGGATTTTGGCCTGCCGCTGGGGTTTTTTAACGCCATGAGGTTGGCTTTCCTCCAGTGCCTCGATCATGTATACCCCCGCTTCCTGCAACCGTCGTAGCCACTTTTCTTTATTCAGTTCCAGATCAGTCTCAGGTCTTCCTTCGACCTCTTTTGGATACAGCGCGCGGATGGTGTTCAAGAACAGGCGATCGTCCAGCCGCATTTTGTCGGTTCGGTAAAAATGTCGGCTACCCTTGGCCCCCGCCCCCGGTGGCGGCGATTCTGCAATCAACAGCCACTTGATTTGATCGGGTTTATATTGCTGACGAATTGATTCGTAATTCATAAACTTATTTTAACCTTGAAAGCGAAAACGACCCAACATCCATGTTAGGTCGTTTCTTCGCCGATACTTAGTCGGAACTTCTGTCGACGGAATCTTGCACCTCGCGGTTGAGATTCTGGTGCCAGTCGGGAGAATCGAGCAGAAAGTGGAAGTCGAGGAGGTCGTCGGGCGAGATGGGATCCCCGTGGTGGGGCTCTTCGAGCTCGGCCGGCAGATGCCAGACTTCCAGGTGGGCACCGTGATCGACTAATTCCTTTAGAAATTTCTGGGTGCACTGCTTCGCGCAATTCACGCGGCACTTGGGACAGTTGAAGCTATAGCTGCACTCTTCAGTTTCAGTGCAGACGCGCGCAGCCATACCGCTGACCCTGACTTTAACCTTTCCGCAAGTTGGGCAACTGGGAAGGCAGATGCTCATAAGGGCTCCGATGTTCGGCGAAGATGCTTTGATTATAACCCCAAAAAACCCGATTTCTAACAAGAAAAGGCCAGATTTCTCTGACCTACTCTTGGTGGAGCTGGAGGGATTTGCACCCTCGTCCGCTGGCTCACGCAGTTACTCATCTACAGACTTAGTTCACTTTAAAGTGCTTACTCCCCAACTCTCGAAGTGAACGAAATGAGTCAGAGCAGCAGCCTGTTGTCTTAATTACAGCACCAGGCAAAGCTGTAAAGCAGTCAGATAATTTGACACCGGCGAACCCCCATCTGACATCAGGTGCCGATGGTTCAAGCGATTAAGCTAGAACTGGTGCGAGTGTAGGAACGCTAAAAGCGCTCTTGGCTCGCGCAACAAACGATTTCACGTTTATTGGGTTTGGATTTACGCGTCCCCGCGGTCTGCCAAGTAACCTGTGAATGTACCAACGTCGAAGCTAATCAGCCCCTCGTCCTCTCGCACAATCAAACAGCCTTCGACTTGGTTTAATTGTGCGTTATGAGGATTATTATCTTAGCAAAATCTGAAGTCTTTATAAAGCATTGGGGTTGTCCCGCACCTTTTGAGTGAACAAAAGGTGCGGGACGGTGCTCGGTGAGAGCTAGATCGTGGACGACCGCGAATCACGTCAATGCTGTAAGTAG
The DNA here is from genome assembly GCA_035480635.1 of Candidatus Saccharimonadales bacterium. NCBI lineage: Bacteria > Candidatus Saccharimonadota > Candidatus Saccharimonadia > Saccharimonadales (SeqCode) > Saccharimonadales bacterium (SeqCode). Next base: position 8,880 of record DATIHN010000027.1, on the reverse strand, counting down.
CAACTCCTTACTGCGGTGTACGCCGCAGCGGGGTCGTGCGGGTGATCCTGAGCCGCTTGCTGAGCGCAGCTGGGAGGTTTCTCCGACATCATAACACTGATGCCGTCGTAGACCTCGACGCAGCTGTAAACGAAGAAGATCGCCATCACCGTCACGATGAAAGCGGTGAAGATCTGCCCCGGCTGCGGGCGCCACTTCATGGTGTCTTGGTGGACTAGGCGGCCTTGGGCTTCCATAACCTGTGGCATGGCCCCTCCTTTTTCGAACGGATGTTGCGGTGCGATCTGGTGAACTAATTACTTATTCGCCAGAGATGCCCATAATTATACTACTATGAATCTAATCTGTCAATACTTGTAGACGGTCCGAGCGGCATCCCAGAGTGATGGATCGTTAAATTTAACCATCCGCCAATACCACCACTCCCCACCCCACAGGTAGTATTCTTTGATCTTGGTAGCTTGGGCGTATTTAACGCTGGCCTTTAAGCGATTGGCATCCATGCTGCGATCTTGCTCTTGAATACTCATCTCGGCCGTCGGCTTTGGACCCCAGGGTTCAGCTTGGAGTTCATGAATCATGGAGGTTCGATGCAGGAGCTTTTCGATTAGAGCGGCCTTCAAGCCAAACCACCATGGCGGGAACGGGTAGCTGACGTAATGCTTAGTAATTGTGGCATCAAAAACTCGGCGGTAAACTGAGAAACCAACCTCATCCCCTCTCGGTTGCCCGACCGGCAAACCATACTCATTGCTAACACTAACAATAATCGGATGGTTGGGGTCCAAGCTTTTGACCAAGTTGAATTCCGAGACCAGTCGGCGACGATCAAAGTTACTGCAACTGCCAAAAACGGTATTCAAGGCCTCATTTTCGAGCTGATAGTTTTCTAGAGCTGGGTTATCGCGGTAGCGTTCGACTACAGCCGTCATAACGGCTTGTAAGCGCTCTTGCTGCTGCAGAGGGCTCAAGTTAGCCACCCAGGCTGGCTGATGGCATTCGGGCCATCTGGGCTGCCTTAGGCCAATGGCTAGGCTGACCTTGGCCCCACTTTTGTTGGCCTGATCCATTTCAAAATCAAGAGCTGAAAAGTCATATTGACCAGGAGTAGGTTCGATCTCCTCCCAATAGCTCATCAGTCGAAACCGTTTAATATGCAAATCGTTTAGCAGCGCCAAGTAAGTTTGCTGCCAGTTCAAACCCAATTCTTGAGAGTAGGCGATCGAAAAACTGACGCCGGGGCGATCAGCCTCACCTGCGTGAGCTAATTCAAAACTGCGATAGGTCCAGGCCAGCCAGCCCATAATGGCAGTGGCTAGAATAAAGCTAGCGGCGGCGATCAGCCAAAAGCGCTTTTGGTTCATGCAACCATTATGACATAAGCCCGAGCAGTCCTAATGAGAGCTGGCGGCCTGCCAAAAAAACTTAAGCCTAGGCCGAATTTTTTGGAGCCTGCGTCATAGGCTGTTTGGTCCGCTTACCGTAGCATGAACTTATAAACGTAAAGGAGGTGCTGCCATGGCAGACGAGATTAAGTCAGACGAATTAACCTTTGGGGAGCTTTCGCAGACCGAGATGCCTGCGGCTAGCCCGGACCCCGATGAGGGCTTTATGGAAACCTTGAGCGAATCGGACGATGAAGACCCGGAGAAGAAGCCAGAGGAGTAAGTTGGGTGGCAAAAACCATTTACCCGCCTGAATCGGCGGGTTTTTTGGATAGTCGCATGCTAGACTAGGCTTGATGACTAGTTCAAAGTCGCTGCCCACAATTAGCGTCGTTATTCCAGCCTACAACGAGCAAGACTTTATCGGCCAATGTCTTGAATCGCTGTCCGAACAAGAGCTCAAGCCGCTCGAAATAATCGTGGTTGATAATAATAGCCGGGATCAAACGGGGGCAATTGCATCCGGTTATCCTCTGGTTAAAGTTATCAAAGAACCAAAACAAGGCATCGTTTATGCCCGTAATGCTGGTTTCAATGCTGCTCGGGGCGACATCATTGCCCGTTGCGATGCCGATAGCCACTTGTCCAAGACCTGGTTAGCTCACATCGCCGCGACCTTTGCCACCGACACCGACCTAGCGGCCCTGACCGGGCCGGTTGGCTTCCATGATCTGCCCAAAAAATGGACCCAAATCGAGCCGGTTTTAAAGCAGGCTCACGTCGTTGGTTACTTCAAGGGCACCAAGGTTTTACTGGGGCACGAGGCTTTGTTTGGCTCAAATATGGCTATTAGGCGCCCGTTTTGGCTCAAGATTAAAGATCAAGTTTGCCTGGATGAATCCAAAATGCATGAAGACACTGATCTGGCCGTACACGTCAGCCAAGCTGGTGGCACCATTAAATACGACCCAAACTTGCAAGCCACCATGTCGATGCGCCGGCTCAAGAGCGATCAGATTTCTTACTTGCAACGTTGGATAAAAACTGGCATGTCGCATTCTTCCGCCCAAAAAGCTAAGCGGAGCGAATCATGAATCGAGGTTTGGCCGCCTTCATTGGTTGGGTCATCTTTGTGGGCGTTTGGGTGCTGACCTGGCCAGATACGGTTTTGGCCAAAGAAGCCGCCATTATCAATCTTATGCTCATTAGCCATGCTATTTATGCCGTCTGGTTTGCTTTACGCCAAGTCGATGCAGACGCCAAACTACCTTGGTTGTGGATGGCGGCCGGTGGCATCTTTAGCGCCAGCTTGTGGCTGACTAGTACCAATTTGCTCTACAACAGCGCAGCGTTATCGGGCGTTTTCCTGGCCGGCATTTTGTTTCACAGTGATTTAGTTAAGCACCAGCTATCACCCTCGATGAACGGGCTGTATCACTATAAAATCAGGCTCGAACAAGGCATTCTGCTAGCCATCTGGAGCCTGTACCTCATTATGGGCATTTTGAGCCCCTATCAGGTCTGGATTCTAGGATTAGGGATTGCAGGAATCCTTACGATCAATTACATAATCGTCTTCAAGCATCAAATTTACCGGCGTTATCGCTAGTTGCTTTGAAATTAACCGCATTCTTGTTACGCTTTGAGCTATGAAAGCGCCTATTACGCCCAAATCAGAGATCCGCCGACATTACTTTATGAACCAGTACGTGGTTATTGCACCAAAGCGTAACCTGCGCCCAGATAGCTTCGCCAGTGCCTCCAACGGGCACAAACTCGAAACTCCCACCAGCCCCATGATCGAACGCGACCCGGCCATTGCCGAAATCAAGGGTGAGGGTGGCAAATGGGCTGTTAAAGTTATTCCAAACGCCTTTCCGGCTCTGACGCTTGATAATCCGGCGGCCTACGGCCAGCAAGAAATCATTGTCGAAACACCGGAACACAACCTCGAGTTTTCGGAATTAAGCCATGATCAGATCTTAAGGGTTTTTAAGGCTTATGGTGACCGCATCAAAAAGCTCAGCCAGCTCCCTCGGATCCGCTACGTTAGCGTCTTCAAGAATGATGGACCCGAGGCTGGCGCCAGCATCGCCCATGCGCATTCCCAGGTCATGGCCCTGCCGCTGATTCCCCCAGCCCTGGAAGTTGAAGCCGAGGCCGCCGATCAATACTTTGATCAGTTTGCCAGCTGCGCTTACTGTGACCTGCTAAATTGGGAGGTAAAACAATCTGTAAGAGTGATTTATGAAGACAAATCGGTCTGCGCCGTCGCACCCTATGCCAGTCGTTTCCCCTTCGAGGCATGGATTTTGCCCAAACGACACATTGGTAATTTTACCGACTTGAGTGCAGCTGAACTAAGCTCTATTGCAATAATTTTAAAAAATCTAACATTGAAACTCGATAGCATTAAAATAAGTTATAATTTTTTCTTGCAAAACTCTTTATCTAACCACGATCATCATTTTGTCCTAAAACTAGAACCTCGTCCAAACGTTTGGGCTGGTTTGGAGCTGAGTACCGAAGTTATTCTTAACCCAGTTAATCCAGAGTACGCTACCCTTTGGTACAAAGGTAAGATCAAATAAAAATCCGCCTCACGGCGGTATCAGCTAGATTAAAGTTGTGGGCGGACCCAGCATTGCTGCTGGATCCGCACTGTTTGGTTGACTCCGGAGGGTTTGGCTGGGACCAGAACGATCCGAAGTGAGGATGAGGAGGAAGGAGTGGGTCGGGTCGGGTCCAGGTTGGTCTGACCCAGCTGGGGGCCTCGAACCCGACCACACTTCCCTCCGGTGCGCCACGCGTTGGCGCGCCTCGTACGGATTGCAGCTGGCGGGTCGGGCGACCCAAGCTGCAACTCCGCCGTTCGTCTGCCCGACCCGCCTGGCGCTTCCTTTAGCGGAACACGCGAGGCGGACGGGTCGTCGAGAACATCACGCGATGTTCTGGGACTGGCCCATGTTCACCCCTATCTAGTTTTCCGGTTGAGAGCGCACTCAGCGGGTACCGAGCGCAGCAAAATGTTAACCCATATTGCCGCGAAAGTCAATTAGCTAAAAATATAATTCTCGGTCTCAACATAGCCTATTGATTGTATTTTGCAGCACTTAGCCAAGCTAGATCAAAGATAGCTTTAAGGGCCTTAGCAAGCTCTTGGCTCTGGATGGTGATCCCGATCGGTTTATTGCCGCTGAGGGATAGCATAACGATATGATCACCGACAATGGTTATATCGCCGTTCAACGGATAAGCATTCGATGGCACATAACGCGATTCCCGATTACTCTCCTTGTCCGTAGCCTTTAGGATCGGGCCCTCTTGCGAGGTGTAAATAAACTTGCTATGAATACCGGCGGCTTGGCGATGGGGATTGGCTAGGGTTGGTCGAAATTCTGGGAAAAAGGCATAAATTTGATCCAAGTTGCTTATGCCATAAAGGGTGCCGACCTCCCTATTGGATTCGAGGAAGCTAGCCATGATGGTTTTAATCCCCTCGGCCGTATCATAAAAGCGCACATTAGGCGACTCCACTGGCATATTAATAAGGCGGTCCAGATCCGGCAAAATGGCCTGGAAGTGGCTTTTTTGCTCTTTAATCGCCTCCTCTTTTTTTTGCAGCAAACGTTGGAGTGATTTCGGTTCTTCGGCCACAAAGAAGGTCTTTTTACCCCTAGAACTTTGGCTGACCAAACCCAAGTTATTGAGTGATTCGAGGATGACATAGGTCGTAACTCGTTTGATACCGGATTGATCGGCAATTTTTTGGACCGTAGCTGGGCCCAACATCAAATTAGCCAAATAGACTCTGGCCTCTTTTTGGCTCAAACCTAAGTCTTCGATACTAGAAATTAATTCGTCGTTCACGGCTTCACCATAGCAAAAACTTAGATAGTTGTCAATAATTAATAACAAGATTACAAAAGCTTATGGTTGCAATGTTTGGTTTATGTTCGGTATTATCCAAGTATTAGGAGGAATTATGTTAGCTAAAGTCTCTGCCCCAGCCAATATTGGCATCGAATCTACGTCAGTCGAAATAGAATGTGATCTCTCGAATGGTTTACCCGGTATGTGTGTAGTCGGGCTAGGCGATAAAGCCGTCGAAGAATCTCGTGAGCGCATTCGCAGTGCCATCAAAAATAGTGGCTTGGTGCTGCCACCGAAACGGATTACCTTAAATTTGGCGCCGGCGGATTTGCCTAAAGACGGTACCGCCTACGATTTGGGTATTGCGGTGGCTATTTTAGTCGCTAGCGGTCAGATCGAAGAGCCAACCAACGCCCTATTCATCGGCGAATTGTCTCTAGATGGCAGTGTGAGGACAGTGCCTGGTGTCCTGGCGGCTGCTCTGCTCGCAAAAGCCAGGGGCTTTAGCGAGATCTTTATTCCCAAAGACTGTGCTAGAGAAGCCGCTCTAGCTAGAGATGTCACGGTTTATCCGGTTGAAACCCTAACTCAGCTCTATCGGCATTTGACTAACGAGTCTCCTATTACTACCCTAACTCCAAAACTTACGGCGGCGCGACCAACCATCAGCCAAGTTGATCTGGCTGATATTTATGGTCAAGAACAAGCTAAACGAGCCCTCGAGATTGCCGCCAGCGGCGGCCATAATTTGATTCTTTCCGGACCGCCCGGGGCTGGCAAGACACTCCTGGCCAAAGCTTTAATTGGTATTCTGCCACCACTTGAATACGACGAGATGGTTGAAGTTACCAAAATTCATAGCCTGACGGGCCATTCTGGACCAGTCGTCGAGCGACCGTTTCGCTCTCCCCACCATACCGCTAGCGACGTGGCTATCATTGGTGGCGGTAAATTCCCCCGTCCAGGCGAAATTAGTTTGAGTCATCGGGGCGTTCTGTTTCTGGATGAGCTACCGGAGTTTCCACGCAATGTCCTAGAAGTACTGCGTCAACCTTTGGAAGATGGCCGCGTCACGGTAGCAAGAGCCGCCGGCAGCTTGCAGTTCCCGGCCGAATTTATGTTGGTAGCGACCCAAAACCCCTGCCCCTGCGGTTACGCCGGCGATAGCCTGCATCAATGTAGCTGCAGCCTGTCCCAAATTGCCCGCTATACCAAGAAAGTATCTGGTCCACTGCTGGATAGAATCGATTTGTTGGTGGTAGTGGCACCGGTCAAACAAGATCAGTTGCTCAAATCTCAGTCCAGCGAATCAAGCCAGGTCGTTGCCGCGAGAGTCCGCTCGGCCCGGATAGTTCAGCACAAACGCTTTTCTAAACAACCTGCTAAATTAAATGCTCAGATGAACCCAAATGACATCAAAAAGTACTGCCAATTAGATGATGCTTCGATGAGTCTAGCCAAGCAGGCCATGGTTCGGTTGGGCTTATCAGCCAGAGGCTACATGCGCTGCCTGAAAGTCGCCCGGACCATAGCCGATATGGACGGTGCAGCCGATATTAAGACCACTCACCTGGCAGAAGCTTTGCAATATCGATCAAAAGTCTAGCCAAATAAATTGTGGCCGAGTCCGCTGTGTTGTAAAAGCAACCACAGTGCTAGTTCCAAGACTATGCATGATGCAGCCAAGATTCCACTTAACTTTAAATCGTTAAGAACAAAGCTCAGATCTAGGCCCGATTCTGGCTTTGTTTTAATTACCGGCTGCTCCCCGCCCGCAGTCCCGATCGTCTCCTCGGTAACATTACTTCGAGGTTTTTGCCCTTGGGAATAGGCAAAATTGCGCTTACGTTGGGATTTTTTTCGTTTGGCCATTTCATTATTATCGTAACAGGCCACCCTTATTCTTGCCAGCTTAGAACTTTCTTACCTATACTAGTACTACAATGACACTAGCTACCATCATCGCTGGGATAGGATTGGTCATGTCAGTGCTTGCTGTTTGGCTCACCTGGCGACTAACTAGACGTTTCAATGCCGCTATGCTCCATGAGGGCCAAGATTTAGAATCCCTCCTTCGAGAATACAACCAGCGGGTGGTTGAAGTAGGTCAGGAACTGGCTAAGCTGGTCAAATTGAATCAGGAGCTCCAAGAAAAGGCGGCCTTAGCATCACAAAAGATATCAATTGTGCGCTTTAATCCTTTTGGTGACACTGGTGGAGACCAAAGTTTCGCCCTGGCCGTATTAGACGGACATGACTCAGGTTACGTCCTAACCAGCATCCACGGCCGGACTGGCACCAGGGTTTACGCTAAGCCAATCGATTTCGGCAAAAGCAAATACAACTTATCGAGCGAGGAGCAAAAAGCCTTGGTCCAAGCCACCAAGCGCACCCCTGCTCAGGAGGTAGAATGAGAAAAGAATCAATCGTAGGTATTGTTGGCAACGAAACAATTATTGGTTCGGGAGTTTCAGTCAAAGGTAATTTAACCAGCGAACACGATATTATCGTAGATGGCACTATATCCGGAAATATCAAAACTAAGGGGTCACTCTCGGTTGGTGTAAATGCCAATATCAAAGGTAATTTGATCGGTCGCGACGTTACCGTAGCTGGTCAAATTGAAGGTGACGTCAAAGCCGCCAATCACGTTAGTATTCAAGAAACTGGTCGAGTTAATGGCAATATAGCATCCGGTAGCATTGCGATCAGCACCGGTGGAGTTTTTATTGGTACCAGCATCATGACCTCTACCCCATCAGAACTCCAGCCGCCAGCCGATTCACCAGATGCTGCGCCCGAGCCGGAAGCAGACTAAATGTATTACTACATCATCAACCCAGCCGCCGGTAAGAGTTCGATTAATTCGCTGCAGCAGAAACTGCGTGAACGCCTTGGTGCTCTTGGTATTGGGGGCGAATTTGCCAAAACGACTGGGCCCGGTGATGCTACCAAAATGGCCAGCGCCGCCATCGAGAAGGGTTATACCACTATCGTGGCTGTCGGTGGTGATGGGACCGTCAACGAAATTATCAACGGAATTACTCAAGAAAGTGTGGCTGTCGGCATCATTCCGCTGGGCACCAGTAATACCTTAGCCAAACATTTCGGCATTAATAGCTGGCAGCAGGCTTGCACCGTTCTAGCTTCTCGTCGAATTTCGACTTATAACCTGATGGCTGCCGGCAAAAATTACTTCCTTTCAAGCTTAAGTTTGGGATTTGAAACTGAGCTGGATAAAACCGTTGATTCGCCCGATAGTCGCCTGTCTTCGAGGCTGAAGCATTTATCCAAAAGTTGGGGCCAAGCCAGAAGCCATCCGACACTAGAGTGCCACCTGGAGCTGGACAATCTAGAAATCGACTGCACCGTCTTTAGCTTGATTGTTTCCAATCAGAAGTTTCAAAACCCTTTGCTCGAAAACCGCATGGTTGTAAATATTGCCGAAAAACCCAGCCCTCGCCAACTCAGCTCCTATCTTGTTGCTCGCTTCCGCGGCCAAATGGTCCACGAAGATCATGCCACTACCAGGGTTTATGGCACCAAACTAACCATCGATGCCAAACCCGGAGCCAGCATCATGATCGATGGCAAAGTGGCCGGCCGGACACCCATTGCCATC
>DATIHN010000026.1 GCA_035480635.1 Candidatus Saccharimonadales bacterium | reverse complement strand
GTTGCTCGCTTCCGCGGCCAAATGGTCCACGAAGATCATGCCACTACCAGGGTTTATGGCACCAAACTAACCATCGATGCCAAACCCGGAGCCAGCATCATGATCGATGGCAAAGTGGCCGGCCGGACACCCATTGCCATCCGTTTAACTGACCGCAAAGTTCGCTTTATAGCCGAAAAAATCGCTACCGGCCTACCCAGTTTGGAACGTTGACTTGGAAGCCGTTTTCTGCTAGCCTAACCCAAGAGCTTTAAGGAGATCAAGATCAACAAAATCCGTCTTAATCGAGAAATCAGCGCATCATCAGTCAGATTGATCGGCGTTGATGGCGAGCAATTTGGGGTCATCCCCCTAACTGAAGCCCTCGAGAGAGCCCAACAGACGGGTTATGATCTAGCCGAAATCGCCCCCCAGGCCAACCCGCCGGTGGTGAAGCTGCTGGACTGGGGCAAGTACCGCTACGAACAAACCAAGCAACTCCAAAAAAGCAAGAAAAATCAGAAGCAAGTCGAAGTTAAGCACATCCGGGTTGGTCTCAAAATCGGTCAGCACGATCTAGCGGTTAAAGAAAAGCAGGCCCGCAAGTTTTTAGCTTCCGGCTATAAAGTCAGGGTTGGGTTGTTGTTTCGAGGCCGCGAAATTACTCATCCAGAGCTGGGCCGGACCATCATCTCGGATTTTGCCGCCAAGCTGGCTGATCTGGCCGAGATTGAGCAAGACTTTGCCCAAACCGGTCGCGAATTGAGTATTACCTTAGGAGCTAAGAAAGATGCCAAAAATTAAAACCCATCAGGGTATGTCCAAGCGAATCAAAGTGACTGGTTCAGGCAAGTTGCTGCACCGGAAGGCTTATCGTGGGCACTTGCTCGGCGGTAAGCAGCTTTCGTTGAAACGAACTTACGTCAAAGAGTTCGAGGTGGCTTCTGGTGATCACGCCAATGTTAAGCGAATGATTGGAAAGTAATGAGAGTCAAACGGGGCGTTACCAGCCACCAAAAGCACAAGAAATTAATGGCTCAAACCAAGGGTATGAGCCATGTCCGCCAGGCCAGCGTCAAACAAGCCAAGCAAGCGGTGCTGAAGTCTTTGAGTTATCAATACCGCGACCGCCGCAATCGTAAGCGCGACTTTCGCTCGCTTTGGATCACGCGGATCAATGCCGGGTTGCACGATTACGATCTATCGTACTCTCAATTTATCAATGGGCTTAAAAAAGCCGAGGTCGAACTAGATCGCAAAATCTTAAGTGAGCTTGCCACCAACCAGCCCAAGGCCTTCGCTGGTGTTGTGAAGGCTGCTCAGAAGTAGTATTAGTCTGCTTAAGATAGTTTGTCCTCGACAAATTGCTTGATCTGCTGCCTGAAATTTTGATTACTAAAGACCTCGGCCCGGCGGCCTAAAACTGCTTGGTCAAATTCAAGGGCCTCGAACTTTTTCATGGCCTGAATTATCGAATCAACGCTCGGTTCTCTAAAGAATACGCCCGTCTGGCCACTGACCACGGATTCCAAGGCCCCTCCCCGGCCGTAGGCAATAACCGGGCAACCACTGGCCATAGCTTCGAGTGGTGTAATGCCAAAATCCTCTTCGGCCGTAAATATAAGGGCTTTAGCACCGGAATAGAGCCTGGCCGTTTCACTATCGCTTAGTCGGCCCAAGAATCGAACATTTGGACCGGCTAGCTGCTTCAAACGCGGCATTTCACTACCGTCTCCCACCACCATTAATTGGCGTTTCATGCGGTTGCACGCTTGAATAGCCAATTCAATTTGTTTATAGGGAATCAGGCGCGAAACTACCAAATAATAATCCTCCCGCTTGGTTTGACTGCTAAAACGATCTAGATCCACCGGCGGATAAATTACCTTTGAATCGCGGCGGTAATATTTACTAATCCTGGCCTGAATGTATTTTGAATTAGCAATTAAGTAATCAGGCCGTTGAGCCGCCGCAAAATCCCAAGCCCGCAGTTTGGTAACTTGCCTGGGCATGACTAGGCGGACAATTGGTGATAGTTTGCCAAAACCCGGATGCCTCAAGTAATCCTGGTAGCCACTCCAGTAATACCGCGTTGGTGTATGGATGTAGCTAATGTGCATGGTCCCAGGCGGCGTTATTAGACCCTTAGCTTCAGCTGAGGATGATGAAATTACCAGATCGTAACCGCGGAAATCAAAACTTTCGAAAGCCGTTGTACGCAAAGTTGGAAAGAGTTGGTGTTT
>DATIHN010000025.1 GCA_035480635.1 Candidatus Saccharimonadales bacterium | reverse complement strand
ATCCCTCGGTTGACCCAGCTGGCCATAGTCGAATTATAAAGGTAGATGGTCAAACCTTGCTGATTAATAGTTAAGTAATCTTTGGATTGCTGGGTAACGTAATTATCAAGCAGCGATTGCGAATCCCAATCAGTGCGCTGTTCATTAATGACCAAATTGTTGCGATCAGTCGAACCATAAGATAGAACGATGCGTCCGGGACTAGCTTGAACCGGTTTTTGCAAGTTGTAATTATTTGGCAAATACGATGGCAGCGCGGCCGCAAAACCGGCCCGACCGGCGGCCGTATGAATAGCCAGCTTTGGCGCGTTTTGGAGCCAAATATAGCCGCCAATAATGGCAACCGAAGCCAGCGCCGCTGCTACGGTTGCAGTATTGTTGCGCTTCGGAGCGTTAGCGAGCGCCAGATCAAAGGCCTGCTTTCTGGCTGCCTCAGGACTAACGGACGCTAGCTTGGCTGGTGCCACCAAGCGTTTATTGGCATCGACGGCGGTCGCCACTGCCCCTGGCATAACCGCAGAAGTTGGAGCTGGTGCGGCCGGCTGAATTGGAGCTGCTGGTGGGCTTGGTGGGCTTGGCGTTGGGGTCGGTTGAGGCTGAGTTGATTGAACCGGTACCGGTGTTGGGTACGGTGACTTTGGTTGTATGGGAGGTGTAGGATTTGCAGCTGGCCCCTCGTCATCGGCGGCAATTGGCACACTGGGAGCGTAGGCGGGTGCTTGGCTTAGCGGTTGGGCCGTTGGAGCTGGTGGACTGGCTGGCTGGGCTGGCGGTGGTTGAGCGGCCGGTGTGGTCGGTGTTTCAACTGCGGGTTCTGGGCTGTCTTCCGCTGGCGTTTGGAATTTGGTCACCAGTTGGCTTTTGGTGGTGGTTTGGGCATTAGCGGCTCTCTCCGCCCTGCGACGGGTACTGGTGACCTCGGTTTTGATTGCCGGCTCCACCACCACCGGTGTCGGTGCTGGCTCCGGGGTTGGTTCGGGTAGAGTCGACTGCGTAGTAGGAGTGGGAATGGGTGTTGGTTCGACTTGACGTAAATCAAGCGGTGCCGCTGGTTGGGCATGCAGGCTGGTGGCCGGTAGCGGCGCGCTGGCAACCACTGGGCTGGGCGTTGGAGTCGGCGCCGGGGCTGAAGCTGCCGGCATCGATTGATCGCCGGTTGAGGTAACTGGGGTCGGGATACTGGCTATGGTGGGCGAAATATCTCTGAGGCTCTTAGACTTATTTTCAGCCGACGCCGGACCTAACGGGTTGCCGCAATTGGTACAATATTGCATACCCGCAATCGTAACTCGACCGGTTTTTCCACATTTAGGACATTGCACTGTTTCGTAACTTGCTTATGTTAACAAGTATAGCATAAGCATGATATTTACTCGGGTAAATGCCGGCCCTGGCGCCAAACCCGCCACAGATAGGCTGGAATGGCCAGTTGGCGGTGCAGGCGGGCCGGCTCGCGGATCAAGCGCCACAGCCACTCTAGCCCGATGGTTCTGATAAAATTAGGTGCGCGTTTGATGCTTCCGCCAAAGAGTTCATAATCGAAACTACCGCCCTCCCCAATCATTAAACCGTGGCTCAACTCATTGCGTAAATCGTGCATCAACGCTTCTTGTTTGGGGAAGCCAATGCCAACCAAAATCAAATCTGGCTCGAGCTGACGCAGTTCTTGAATCAGCCGGACTCGGCCGGCTTTATGAAAGTAACCGGGGTAGACGCCAGCAATAATTGCTCCAGGTATGGCGGTTTGGATGAATTTAGCGGTCCCTTCGATTGATTGTTGCTTGGGTGAGCCAATTAGAACAACTTTGCGGTGCTCGCGAGCGGCCCATTCCAGCATCGGCCAAGTAAAATTACTAGAATCAAATCGGCTGGGGGCTAGCCGGTGGACGTTGGCAGGCCGGGTAATAATGTTAGTCAGGGTGGCCAGAAATCGACTAAATTTTGTTTCCCCACCGTAGAGGTATTCAATGGCCCAGTTGATGCTAACCCCATTAGCCAAACTCAAATCGGCTTGGTTGAGTAGATTCTGAAGCTCCCGGTCTTGGGCAGCCTGATTCAAGAATTCAACGTAAGGCAAGACGATGTAATGAGCCGCTGCTTGATCACTGGCCAAGTCTTGAGCCCTGGCCAAGCCAGTGGCATTATCCAGCGCGTCGATGCGCGTGTCCAGAACTTTATAACTGGCTGATGTGATCGGCATAAAGTTTCTCAACTGTTGTGGTAAAGGTTTTGGCAAAATAGGAGGCGCTAAAGCGCCGGCTGGCCTGTAGTAACTGATCGCGGTCGTAATTTAGAGCTTCGCTACGCTTGATCGCTGCCACTAAGCCCTCAACTGAATCGTCCTCGTAGAGCACTCCAGTCTCGCCATCGCTGACAATTTCGGCAGCTCCACCTCTAGCGAAGGCGATTACGGGGATGCCCGAAGCCAAAGCCTCTACGCTGGCTATTCCAAAATCCTCTTCTTGGGGGTTGAGCAGAGCCTTGGCCGTAGCGAGTAATCTAGCCTTTTCCTCATCGCTAACCCTGCCAGCAAATTTTATAGTCGGTCCGGCCAGCCCCTCCAAACGTTTACGATCAAAGCCGCTGCCGACCACGATTAGTTTACGCCCCAATTGATTACAGGCTTTAATAGCTAGATCAATTTTTTTGTACGGCGTTAATGTCGATAAGGTTAAGTAGTGATCAGAGCGCGAGGCCAACGGCTCAAAGTCATCGATTTGAACGGGCGGATAAATGACTTCAGCCTTGGCCCCGTAATACTTTTTAATCCGAGCTGCGATGTGATCGGAAATTGCAATCCAATGATCAACTCGCTTCGAGCTATAGTAGTCCCATAGCCTGACTTTGGATATCACCCCTCTAGCGGCCATTCGCCTAATCGGCCCAATTGAGAGCTCAGTTAAATATCTGGGCCAGTAGTCCCAAGCGAAGCGCATCGGCGAGTAGCAGTAGCAAATATGAAGCGTTCGAGGTGGAGTTAAAACGCCTTTACTAAAAGCATTGGATGATGAAATGACGACATCGTAGCTACTCAAATCAAACTGCTCGATGGCCGTGGGCAGTAGCGGCAACAAATAACTTGGTTTATCGGTTAACAACCTCGGCCAGCGTTGCAAATGCGAGGTCGTCACGCGTTTGGGATCAATTTGGCCGCGGTAAAATTCCGGTCTGAATATCAAAGTGTAGATATCGGCATCTGGATACAGGTTAGCCAGCTCCATTAGGACTTTTTCGGAACCGCCCACCCGAGTATTGAGCCAGTCGTGAACAATGGCTACTCGCATCATTTAATCCCCACCAAACTGCGCTTGTATTCTTCTAGATTATCAAGGGCAATACCGGTTCCCCTAGCCACGCACAGCAAGGGTTCTTCGGCCACTACACAAGGCACGCCCGTAACATTGGTTAGGAGCTTATCGAGGTTGGCGAGCAGTGCTCCGCCGCCCGTTAAGACCATGCCTCGGTCAATTATGTCGCTGGAAAGTTCGGGTGGCGTTTGTTCCAGTACCACTCGAATAGCAAGAATGATTTTCTCGAGTTCATCGCTAATGGCTTCGGTCAGATCGTTTGAAGAAACGGTAACGGTCTTAGGCAGGCCGGCAATAATATCTCGGCCGCGGATTTCGGCCGAGCGATCTTTGGTAAGCTTCAAAGCCGAACCCAATTCGCGCTTAATTTCTTCGGCCGTACGCTCACCGATGGCTAGCCCATATTTACGCCTGATAAAATCGGCAATGGCGGCATCGATTCGATTGCCACCGACGCGAATACTATTTTGAGCCACCACCCCGCCCAGCGACAGAATAGCGATTTCGGTGGTACCGCCACCAATATCGACTACCATATTGCCGGCGGCGGAGGCAATGGGAATGCTGGCCCCAATGGCCGCGGCCACCGGTTCCTTGATGATGTAGGCAGCTCGGGCTCCGGCCGAAATGGTGGCATCAATGACGGCTCGGCGTTCAGTTGAGGTGGCGCCGGCTGGTACTGAGATCATCACATCCGGGCGACTCAAGCGGAATCCACCGGCGACCTTGGTGATGTAGTGGCGGATCATGGCCTGGGTGATTCGATAATCAGCAATCACACCGTCGCGCAGTGGTTGTGAAGCCACAATGGTATCTGGTGTGCGGCCCAGCATCTCCCGAGCTTCATTACCGACCGCCATAATCCGATTGGTGGCCGTATCTAGGGCTACAACACTGGGTTCATTAATAACAATACCGCGCTTCGGTACATAGACGAGCACGTTGGCGGTTCCTAAATCGATGGCCACACGCTTGGAAAACATATCTATCACAGTATAGCGGGTTTGCCGGCCGGCTACCAAGACAGCCTGGCTTGCGATATAGTAATGGTTAGCTCATGACTCTGCGCCCACTCAAAATCACCGGTTGGATCGTCGTAATTGCGGGGGTGGTACTTGCCACCATCGTCTTAATCTACATTGGTCGAGGCTATAGTTATGATTTCCACACTGGCCGCCTTAAGCTAAACGGTTTAGTTATATTTACGTCAGTACCGGGTGGGGCCGATATCTCGATTAATGGCAAGCCCATCCACCGCCGGACGCCCTATCGCAGCACATTGGAGGCTGGTGACTACACCTTTGATATCACCAAGGATGGCTATCGTCCCTGGACCAAGCGCATCTCAATTGTGCCCTCGGAAGTAACCTGGGCCCAGTACGTTTTACTGTTGCCGACTAACCTCGAAACCGGAACTTGGTCGCAGGCGGCTGGCGTCTCTGGCCTGGTCACGAGTACCGATCACAAACACTTCGCCTTTGTGGCGGCTGATACCAAAGTTTGGACCTTTGACACTGGTCAGCATCAGCCTAGTATCGCCTACACTCCCACGGCGCCAGCTCCGGGGCAGCCAATCGAGGCTGTTCAAACCCTGGAGTTTTCGGGTGATGCCAGCCGATTGTTAATTACCACCAAATCGGGCGATAAAACCTACCAGCGCCTGCTGACTCTGGGCAGTGGCACAGTCACAAATTTGAGCGAGCAGTATGGTTTCGATCTCCAGGCCCTGCACTTCAACCCAACTAACGCTCAAGAATTATTTTGGTTAAGTCCGGATGGTTTGCGCCGGATCAATACTGCCAGCCAAAGTCTGTCGGCTGTCTTGGCTGATCACGTAGCCACTTATACTTTTGGTGGTAATGGCCAGATCGTCTATATTGCTACGACCCCATTAGGTAAGAGTCTCTATACCATGGACACTTCCGGGCAAAATAAACGCGAACAAGTTCAAGCCATCGCCGACAGCGACAGTTACCAGATCAGCTACGGCAGCTATAAGAGTGATGATAAAATCGCCGTCTTACCTAATAAAAGTCGCACCATCACGCTCTACAGTGAACTCTCCAGCGCCCACCCGATTAGCCGTATCATTACCAAGTCGGCCGATAGCCTGAGCTTCAATTCCGACGGACGATTTATTAATTTCCGCGACGGCCAGCGGCTGGCAACCTATGACCTCGAACTTAATCGGACCTACAACTTTGCTAGTTCCAAAACACCCTATCAGAACGTGCTCTGGTTCGATACCTATCATCTACTAACAGTTAATACCAGCGGCGTCTCTTTGGTCGAGTTTGATGGCGGCAATGCGGCTGAAATCTCGGGACCAGCCAGTGGCGGCCAAATCAGCTTTACTAGCAATCAGCACGAAGTCTTAGTCGTCCAACCTCAGAGCAACGGCCAAATGGCCATTAATGCTATTACCATTAAGCACTAAGCTAGAGTCCCGAAGGCAAGGTCGAATTGGACGGCTGAGTTGAGTTTTGCTCAGTTGGCTGATTGGTGGTGCTTGATTTACCGTGAATTAGATTCGAAATACTGGTCGTGAGATTATGCCAGGCTCGGCTCAGTTGGCTACCTAGGCTGGGCGAATCGCTGGGCAGCTGCAGAGCTTGGCTACTCCCCGCGCTATTATCAACTGTCGAGGGCGTCTGGCTGGTTGGTTCGGGGCTAATTTGATTGGCTTGGACGACCAAACGCCGCCAGCTTGTCCCTGGTGGTGTACAAGTAATTAGGGTGGCTGTTGGGCTTGGCGTATTGGCTAGCACACTCAAATCGGTTGGTTCGACGATTTTAACTAAGGTCACTTCATAGATATATTTGTGCGATTGGTAATTCAAGCTAAACTGATCGCCCACGGCCAATTTATCCAGTAGCACAAACACAAACTTATAGTTACCGGGTTGCCACCAATCGTTCGAGGAGTGCCCGACGATCACTAGATTGCCGGGCTGGCCAGGTGTAACCGAGGTGCCATAGTGGACAACCCCACCGACCAAGGCTTTTTGAATGGCGGCTTCGGCAATGCTGGGTTCGTAGACGACCGGCGCGTTAACGTTAATTTTGGGGATGCTAATGGTCGGATCGGGCGGTATGGAGGCGGCTGGTGTAGCAATGTTGGATGTGACAGTCTGAGTTTTGCCGGTCAGATATTTTAGTTGACTTAAGATAATTTGGGCTTTAAAGACCATTACGAGCAGGACAAATGCACCCAGGGCGCTCAGTAAGGGTTTAACGGGGCTGGGGATTTTGCGCTTGATCTTAGCCTGATTAAATTGGGGCAGACTGGGTAGCTTTGGTTTGAGGGCTTCGGCTGCAGGGCTAGCAGGAGCTGGCACTGGAGGCAGGCCCGCCCCCGCCGCTATCGGTCGACGCAACGAAACAGCCTGCCCTTGTTCGAGGGTACCGGCGTGGGGATCGGATAATTCAGCGATGCGGGCCCGAGCGGCCTCGGCCTCACTGCCACTAGCCGGCTGGCTAGTTGGTTGGTTTGGGCCCGGTTGGACCGGCTTAATATCGAGAGTGTCGCCTTGTGATGGGTTCATAATATGTGTCAGCTTTGTTAGTATGATAGTCTGGCTGGGCTGGATAAGCCACCAGCCGGTTTACATAATTATACAATTAAAGTATAGTTTGATCAATTTAAGTGGCAAGCTGTAGTAGAGTTGTCGTGAGGGCGAGTGGCGGAATTGGCAGACGCGCCGGACTCAAAATCCGGTGTTGGCAACAACGTGAGAGTTCAAGTCTCTCCTCGCCCACCAACAAATGAAAACTAGTTGCTCATTTTGTGATCTTACCAGTCAGGCTGATCGTTTGATTCGCTCAAATGATTTAATGGCTTCGTTTCTATCTAACCCCAGGTTAGCACCTGGCCACGTTTTGGTCATACCCAGGCGCCACTTTGAACCTCCACAGGCTCTAAATGACGCAGAACTAATTGCCATTTACCAAGAAATTACCCGGCTGAGCACTCATCTACTGACTATATTTAAAGGTGTCGATATTTGGCAAAAGACTCGGCCCCAAGTGGCTGAGAACACCATCAAACGGCATCACCTGCACTTCCACGTCATCCCCAGTAATCCTGGTGATAGTGTTTATGAACGGGCACTGGAGTGGGACCCAGACCATTTTTTGGTTTTGAGTGCTGGTGAACGAAATCAAATGCTGAAATTACTCAAATAATAAATCCTCTCGATTGACATTCATAGACTTTGCGGTATAGTTGCGGTACTAGCACCTACCAATGGAGTTCGACGTGGAAACTGCCTCGTACCGCTTAGATGGTGTTGACAAGCTTCCTGCCAACGAGACTGCGGAAGCCCGCAAAGTCTTGTTGGAGGGTTTGGGCTTCAACCCGTCTCTCCAGCTGACCGATGAATTGGGCGCTATGGCCGAGCAACTCTACCCGAGACTGAATTCTCATGAGGCTGCGGTGTGGGCTCAGTTTCTGAGGGGTGTCCACAGCAAAAAACAAGGTCACTGGGCCGACTATAGTTTCGACCGTGTGCCGACAGAGGTGCTCGAAGACATCGCCTTCGCCGAGTCTTGCGCGGTCTTCAGCGACATCGAGATCTGGACGCGACAGGCCCGTGGTAATGATGATCCGATGGTCATTGGTGTTATCGGAGAACGCGAGCAAAACCGTATGTCTCATCCACCAAATAACGCGTCATCAGTTCACACAGCCCAGATGTTTAAGGTCGCGCGTTGGGGCGAGAGCCTAGCGGCGTTCGAGGAGATCGAAACAGAGGTGTTTAATGCAAGCCTCTGGCCTAGATATGGTTTGGACCCGTCAAAGCTGCCGACTCATGTCGTGAACTACGCCAGAGCCGAGTTCGCCCAGCGTCCAAATCGGACAATTGACGTCGAGCATGCGTTCCGACGCCACTGTCACAGGAAGATGTACCGTGTCAACCAGAAGTTGGTCTGTGGTGTTTGTGGACACGTCAGGAGTTAATTCGAGCCAGGGCCGGACTGCAAAGTTCGCCTCCCAGCCGCCCCTAACCGGGCGGCTTTTCAAATCTAATTATCAATCAAACGGCTGATGTGCCAGGCCATGCGTCGGGCGGCGCCCATGTTGAGCATATGGGTATCTCCCGGCAGGCGGACCATATGAACTCGAGGGCCGTAAACGGTTGAGAGCGCCGTATAAGTTTCGTTGACGGTCTTGCGCCGGGCTATTTGACTAGCACCGCCAGTAATCAAGTGAGTCTTCATCCCCTCTTGAGTCTTTAAGGCTAAAATTAAGTCCGTGGCTAAGGTAGGTTTCCCTAAGCCCTTGGGATAGGCCCAAATATTGCCCTTGGTGTCTCGGCGGATCATGCCAGCGTAGTTTTTGACAACATCAATTGGGGTATCGAAGGTTTCTTTGCCTCTTGGGTCTTGAACATGCTTTTGGTATTTGATCATATTCCAGCCTTCCTTGACTCCCAAGCGATAGATTAGTTTCCCGATTGAGGCATCATCGAGCCCAGCTGGCTCCATCAGTACCAAATTCTTGACCACGATCCCGTATTCGCTGGCATGAGCGGCAACTGATCCTGCAATGCGGGCACCCAACGAGTGACCATTAAGATCAACAGCTTTTAAGCCAACTGCTTGCATATTTTCTAGAATTGATCTGGCAATGGGTTCAAAATCGCCCTTTTTGAGGGCCTCGTGCTGTTCGGCGGTTAATTTATCAGACCCACCAGTGCTGGGGTTTTCAAAGGCGTAAATATGGCGCTGGCTCTGTAAGGCTAACTGCTCCAGCAAATGCTTAGAGCCGGCGTGATCAGCATCGACACTATATTCAAAAAAACTGACCACTGGCCGTGGATCAGCGGCGTCTCGGTTGAGTTCAAGGTAGCCTAAATGCTGCCCAGATTCGGGGTTGATGGGCAACCTCAGGTCTTCCAACTCAGCTTGGAGTTCAGTTGACGGCAAAAGTTCCGGAGCATTTTCATCATCAAAATCGGGAAAATCCGGGTTTTGACCCTTGGTGTTCAAATTAAAACTGCTGATCGGGTGATCGGCTACTCTTGCCTTAGGCTTGGTTGGGGTAACCTCAATCGGATCAGCGCCAACTTCTTCGGGACCGGGTTGGAATTGCTCAGGCATCTTAGTTGAAGTATATCACCTAATTTTGATCAGCTTCATTAACTACTTTAATGATGGCAGCGGCTAATTGATCGGTGGTTTGAGCTTGTTCACCAACAGACTGCGCTAACACAAAGGCCCCAGTCGTTAGGCCCTCGAAACTGGCGCTGGGGTTCTGAGTATAGAAAACACTTAAAACCCCAGCGGCGGCGGTTGGTTCAAGCCTGGTCTTGGGCGGTAATGGCGTGATCGATGTCTTTGATCCGGACCTGATAATTATTTCCGGGCCAATTAAGGCCAGATCAATCCTCGATAGCTCCCAGAAATCGCTTGCGATCTCAACTTTGGCGGCTAGTCCTGCCTCTGGTCGAATGTGGATCGGAAGACCCAGTTTGCCCGCCAGTTTAAAGAGCTCCTGCATCGTAAATACCAATAGAGTTCGAGGGCGTTGGCGTACGACATCTGGAGACTGCGCAATCATTGGTATGGCGTCGGCTACTAGTATCAGCCCTTGATGATAACTGGCAATAAAGCGTTCGGCTAGAATGGCGGTTTCAGAACTATTACTTAGATCAGCTCCTAACAATGCGGCATCGGCATCGCTGGCGAGTTCGGTTAAGAGATCCAGGCCTAATCGAGCTAGCGATCCCGAATTAGTCGAGGGGCCAAAGCTAGCTTCGGCCACACCGCTAAGTAATGGCTTAAGAACATCGGGAGCCAGAATTTTGATTTGGCCAATGCCAGCCGCAACCGCGGTTTGAAAGACGCTTTGGAGTACTGCAATGGCCCCCCGTCTGCCACCAACTATCAAAAGCCGACCGCTCTGAGCCCTAGAAACCGGACGATTCCATAAAACCTTGGGGTAGAGCGGCAAATTGGTCTGACGCTCAACCATTAGAACGGACCATATTTTGGATTAATAAATAGCCAAACTTAAACACCACCCAAGTGTAGTCCGTTTGAGTCTAGATTGCAGCCACTAGTCTGATTTGGACCCGGGCAGCTGCTCATAATAAACCACTTGAGACTGGCCGATTTGGTAGCGCTCAACGATATCGTTAGCCACCTCCTCGTCAAAACCCAAGTCCACGATGTCTTGGACTTTGGCGATCGGATCCTCATCGCGCGCCAAGACATCTTCAACACTCCGCCTGGTTCGACCCCTGTCTTCTAACTCCATGACCTGCTCCCTCCTATCACTGGCATCATAGAATCACTAGTCGATTTAGGCATTGGGCGAATATCCCAATTTGCGAAGTTATGCCAATGCGACTTTTGCGACTATTACCATAAGCAGTCTGTCACAAGACTTTAACGATTTTGACGCTTAGTTTGTTAGTATTAACAGTTGTCAAAAGTGACATTCTTTGCTAGAATGCCCCCTTGTGGTTTGAAAACCGTCCGCTACCAGGAGAAACATTTTGTTTCAACGACTCCGCTCTACCCGCTTGTTCTCCTTCCTGTCTTCACTGCCTTTCAGCAACGCTCGCGCCATCGCCAATGCCCAAGCCAGCCTCGGGCGCGATGCCAGTGCCCACCGGCAAATTGACGACCTCAGGGTGCGGCTGAGCCGAACCAGCTCCTAAGTCTCGACCTGCCGTTTTCAATCTCACTACAGGCCTCCGTGCACGCACGGGGCCTCCTCTATTTACCCAGCGGCTTGTCTTGCCTATACTGGAACGCATGACAAAATGAGGGGTTATGGACGAATCAACACTTGATGCAATACACCGCCTAATGGGCGAAATCACAGAGGCCAAAATCGAGGCCAAAACACTCAAAGACCAATTGAGTGACATTGCCGAGGGCAACGACGATTATTTGGAATTAGAGGACGAAATTAAAGACCTGGTGACTAAAAGGACCAAGGCTAAAGAAATATTGCGAGCTGATAAGGATTATCAAAAACTCTCTGCCGATCTGGATGAACTAAAGTTTAAGCTCAAAGATTTGGGCGAGATCCTCAGCCACCACTTGGTCTCCTACTACAACGAAACTAGTGCCACCCAAATTAAAGACGATCGCGGCGAACTGCGCCAAGTTATTATCACCGCTCGCATCGGCCGGCCCGAAAACGGACCCGACCCAACCGCTTAGAACTTAACGATCAAAGCGGATTGGTTTGCAAAATATCGCTCGATTCATCAACTCGGCAGGCCGACCACAAACCCAATTGGGACTGGCGGGCCTGAGTTTGAGCAGCTTTAAAATCGTCTAGTTTTTGAAACGGAAAAATTGTGTAGACAAAAGCAAAGCCGCGGCTAATCAAGAGTTGATTTATGAACGTACCGTCCGGCAAATAAACATAACGCAACAGGCGGTGATACTTATCGCGGTTATCGCCGATAGGATCGGGCTCGAGTCGAACGCGCTGTCCACTTAACAAATGTTTGGTTTCGTCTGAAGCTTGAGGTCCATAACATTGAACTGGTTTGCGCGGATCTTTAACTTCAGGCGTATCAATGCCGATCAAACGCACCGTTTCAGAGGTGCCGCCCTGGTTTACGACGATGGTGTCGCCATCATCAATGCGAGTAACCTGATACAACCCGGGCTGATTTTGCGCTACGGTAGTCTCGATTGATCTGACCGGCCCGGGGTTCTTGGAAGCTTGCCAACCAGCGCCTAGACCAAGAGTTATCAAAGCCAAGACCAAAACCGTAATTCGGCGCTTTACTCTAGGTTCTGGATTGTGATTGGAGTCAACTGGCATTTAGAAAATTAGGTTTTGGTTAGGCTTTTTGATTATGGCCAAATAGTCCGACTAAATCAGCCTCAGCCAGAATGTGTCCGGCCATGGCTTGGTTCAACTCAGCTCGACCAGCCGAAGCAGCTAAAAGCAAGGGCGCATCCAGAGCAAACAGTTTAAAGTGGTAGCGATGGGTGCCACTGGGTGGGCAAGGCCCACCGTAGCCGGGGCTGCCAAAATCCGTTATTCCCTCGACGGCCCCTGTTGGTTTGGCTCCAGCGATAATTTCGGTGGTAGTTGGATCAATATTCCAGACTAGCCAGTGCTGCCAAATCCGACCAGGGGCGTCGGGATCCTCGACCACTAGGGCTAGCTCAAGCGCTCCAGCTGGGACGCCTTCAATCTGTAAAGGCGGACTGGCGTTTGGGCCCTTGCAGGTAAATTCTTCTGGTATGGGGCTGTTGTTCAAAAAAGCTGGGCTAGTTATTTTCATGAGCATCTTCTAAGAATAACGCCAAGCCGGCTGACTATAAAGCGTGGGCGCGATGGCGCCTCAACTCCAAGCACGCTACAATACCACTATGGAAGAGCCAAAGCCCAAAATCCCTAGTATTGATCAAATTAAAGAAAGCGTGGTTTACAGTCGAGTCGCCCTGGTGGCCCTCGCTTTTATTACTGGCGGCGTGATTTTTTATCACCTAGTTGAGCATTTTAGTTGGTTGAACGCCTATTACTTTACGATCATTACACTAGCCACGGTTGGTTATGGCGATTTTGTGCCCAAAACGGCGGCTGGTAAAATCTTTACAACTTTTTATGTTTTTGTCGGCATTACCATATTCTTAGTGCTGGCAAGAATCATCCTAGGCCGAGTTGTGACTCGACAATACGCGCGCCGGCAGACCAAAGACAACCGCGACTAGTCTTGGGCTAATTAAACATAAGGCTTGAGAATTGCTTGGCCTAGGCTTATAGTGAAGTTGAATTAATATTAGGAGGTTTTATGGCAAGTAGAAACGACTCCGAATCTTGGGTCGGTTGGGTCGCCTTTGCATCGTTCATGATGGTATTGGTCGGCTTGTTTCAGGCATTCGTTGGGTTAACGGCTATCGTCAAAGATGCATTCTTTGTGGTGACCGAAAACGTATTGGTTAACGTGGACGTTACCCGCTGGGGTTGGGTTCACCTAATCCTGGGCATCGTCATTGTGGCGGCTGGTATTGCCGTCATGCAGGGTAAAGTTTGGGCTAGAACCGTTGGTGTGTTGCTCGCGCTAATTAGCGCCGTGGCTAACCTGGCTTTTGTGCCCTACTACCCGATTTGGTCGATCATCGTCATTGTTATCGACGTGGTCGTCATGCACGCTCTAATTGTTCACGGCGGCGAATTGTCGTAAGTTTAGACCCACTAAAAAACCGGGATGTGATCCCGGTTTTTTAGTTATTAATGAGAAAGGCGGCGGCTCCGAAGAACCACCGCCATGTCTCACCTCTTGTAGCGCCGGTCGTGTTTGCGGCCCTGGACGATCGCCACCGGGATGCCGACGGTGAGGACGAACACGATGGTGGCCCACAGCATCAGGCTGCCGGTAGTGATGGCTTGTGCCACCATGAAGATCAGAAGCACGGCGCTGAAGAACAGCATCAAACGCCGGGCGGCCGGACTGGGATTCCTGACTGTCATATTCACCTCCTGAGTGCTCATCCCGGCACTCCGATGTAGCGTCCGACCGCGGTAATGCCGTTTTCGCAGGCCAAACTGGCCAGCACCCCCGCTTCGGCTCCGAGACTGGTGCCAACAGCCCCCACTACTGGAGTGCAGGTGGCTTGCTGGAACAACCACCAGCCGACTTGAGACTCGGACGCGGCCATACTCCCCGCATAGGCCACGTAGAACTTGTAGAAGGTGTCGTAGACGCTGCGGTTGTACTGGATTGCTGAGTAAGTCGTGTAGAGCTTGTCGCAGTTCCAGACCCGAACCCGGTGATTTGAAGCTGTTGCACACATCGCGCCCCAAATGCACTGGTTGAAGTCATCGGTTATATCCCAGGGATAGTTCCCGTCTGACTTTGAGTAGCACGGCAATAGCGGTCCGCCCAGCTCGTGGATGTAGGTCAGGTAGCGGTCCTGGGTGCACGAGTAGCAGGCCGAGCTGACGGCGCTGATCGGCATGCAGTATGAGGCGGTGCAACTGGTAACCGTCATGGTTCGAACCGTGGGTACGGCTGCGATTGGTCGCACTGATGTCGAAGCCAATGCCGGTCGTTGGGTGACGAGAACACTGGCAGTGGATGCGAGGGCGGTCAGGCTGAGCAGCAGGCCAAGGGCCAGCAGCACAACCAGAGGGCGACGCATCCTTGCGTGAGGTGTAACTAACATCTGTACTCCTTCCATGAGTACGTTGGGCCCCACATTCGGGAATATTCACTTGCTTAGTGCGCACCAAAGGAAAGCAAAGCGACCGCCAGGCGGTCACCCTCCCCAAATCCTCGGTGTTAGCCACACGGTATAATTCATTAGCTATTTTGTCAATAGCAATATTAGGTTGTTGGCGGATTAATAAAGTCTTTAGTGATAGCTTGATAACAGTCAACGCAGACGTGGAGTTTCTTGACGGTGCTGCGATCATCCGGTGGGCTAAATAAAATGGCGCCGAACTTGGTCAATTCTTTGCCACAGCGGTCACAGATCGGTTTAATAGCCATTGAACCAATTATAACAAACAAGAGGGAGCCTTTTTAGGGGCTCCCGACTTGTGGTAGTGACCTTTCGGTCAACACCCATACCACCTCACGATGGTATGGCTCAATTTTAGCATCAGCACTGGGGCCATGGTCACCCGCCCAACTGCCAAAAAATAACCGAAACTTGCAACTAAACTTTGGAGCATTGCTAGGCCCAGCGCCGAGCGCTTGATTAAGCTTAGGCTCGGACCAATTTTAGCAAATAGTAAATCAGAAAAGCTGGCCAAACTAGGGCTTTTAATATGCCCAAGACCAGCAACCAAAAGGTGTCGGATTGCTGGATGTAGTAGACTAGCGCTCCAAGCAAGCCCAGTCCGTAGACGGCTCCACTGCCGGCGTGTCCGCCCTTATAAGTTTTGCTGGTTTTGATTTTTACGATATCTGGACCCTTTGAATCAGCCATGGCTTATCCTTTTTGATTAATACTAAACTTGATTGGCAGCGTCTTCTAATTCTTTAATTACCAACTTCTTCATTTTTAACATAACCTGCATGACGCGACCAGCTTTTTCGTGGTCAGGATCGCTCATCAGTTGGCCTAATTGCTTGGGCACAATCTGCCAACTCAAGCCGAACTTGTCCTTACACCAACCACACTGCTCGGATTCTGGAACGGCCGAGAGGGCCTCCCAGTAATGATCGACCTCAGCTTGGTCGTTGCAGCTAACCACAAATGAAATGGCCTCGCTAAATTTAAAGTGCGGTCCCCCATTTAGAGCCAGGAAGTCTTGCCCTGCTAAAGTAAATTCAACCGTCATGGCCGTGCCCTCTGGCATACCATGAACCTCTTGGCCTTCTTTGCCATACCGGCTAACGGCGCCAACTTTGGAATTCGGAAAAATTGAAGCGTAGAACTTGGCGGCTTCTTCAGCTTGGGCGTCAAACCAGAGGTGCGGTGTAATTTTGGACATAGTTAGTTCCTTACTTAAGCGAAATTATAGCAAGTTGAAGCAACATCGATTCAGTCAAATTTCCAAATTAGGCTTCGTTGTGCAGCACCGCCAAAATGTTGCCAGCCGGATCCTTGAACCAGGCAATGTCTGGACCTTGATGGGCCGCAATACCTCGAGCTATGCCAGCCTCATCCGTCATACCCTCATAATGTTCAAACTTAACCCCTTGTCTCGCTAACTCGGCCACGGCAGCATCAATATCGCTAACGACAAAGTTCAAAATCGTAAACGTCGCTGGCCTGTGATCATCTTTTTGATAAATATAGACTTCCCCACTGCCGCCCGGCAAAGCTAGTCTAAGGCCCATGACCTCATCGATTAGTTTAAGGCCCAAGGTACTAACATAAAACTCTTTGGCTTTGGCCATATCATCAACCGAAAAGCCGCTAAAGGCTGCTTGAGCTTGCATAATAATTCCTCTCCATAAAGATTCTTATTTTAGTGTATATGATAGTTGGCGGTAGGTCTTGGTAAAAGTCCTAAAAATGACTAACCCCGCCCAGACTTGCGCCGGGGCGGGGTTTTGATCGAATCCATGCCTATCGAGGCAACTGATCGATGATCAGGTCGCAGTATCGCAACATCTGCCCTTGGTCGAAGATATCGTCTAGCCGGGCAGGCGACAGACCGCCGACTTGCTCCTCTTCCAGAATTGCCCGCAATGGCCGATTCTCGTCTATAGCCTTAAACGACAGCATCTGAATTATGCGGTAGGCCTGGTCGCGCTCCATCCCGCCGTCCATCAGGGCATTTAGGACCGTCTGGGTGTACATCAGCTCTAGTCCGCCCTCAATGTTGAGTTCCATGCGGTCTGTCTTAACGATCAGATCGGCCAGCACTTGCTCGGCCTTGACCGTCACGTAGTGAGCCAGGATCATGGCATCGGCAAGGAAGATGCGCTCTGGTGCGCTGTGGGAGATGTCGCGTTCAAACAGGAGTACCACATCTTGCAGAGCCGTCACTAAATACCCATGAAATTCGCGCGCCAACCCAGTGAATTGCTCGGTTTTGATTGGGTTACGCTTGTGCGGCATGGATGTGCTACCCTTTTGCCCCGGCCGTGTCTTTTCTTGAACCTCTCCGTACTGGGATGTGGCCATGATCCGAGTGTTGAAGGAGAACTGGGCGATCGAATTGGCCAAGCGAGCGCAGGCATAGGTGAGGTTGGCGTGCAAATCGCGTGGGATCACCTGGGTAGCCATGATTGGCTGCAGCCCCAAAGCCAGGCAAACGGCACCCTCAATCTCTGGATCGACGTTGGTGTAGGTTCCGCAAGGCCCACTTAGAGTGCCGACGGCGATCTCCTCACGAGCCAGCCTCAGGGTCGAAAGAGCCCTTTCAATCATCATTGCCCAGTTAGATAGACGCACCCCGAAGGTGATGATCTCGGCTTGCTGGCCGTGGGTCTGCCCGGCCGTAGGCGTATAGCGGAATTCGCGCGCTCTAGCGCACATAGTCGCAAGCAGCTTTTCGCCGACTTCGATCAACAAATCGGACGCCCGGGTTAGACGCAAGCCAAGCGCCGTATCCGTGACATCGGCCGCTGTTAGGCCGTAATGAAACCAACGTGAGTCCGGCGAAGCGATGTCCTCTTGCATTATGTCCACGAAGGCCGCGACGTCGTGATCGGTAGTCCTTTCGCGTTCTTTTATTCGATCAACTACTGCTGGCGTGATGACCGGCGTTCGTTGCAAGATGGCTGCGACGTCCTCATCGCTATTTAGACCCAACAAGACTCGGGCCCTAACAGCGGCCAACTCGACGTCCCTACATGCATCCCATATCGCCACGTCGGTGAAGTGTTGGCCCATTTCGGGCAAGGTGTAGCGTTCTAGCATCATGCCTCCAGGGCAGTTGCGGGTAATTCAACGAACAAAGCGGCTCACGCCGCTTGGGCTCAAGTATAAGTTATGACCCGAATCAGTTCAACACGAATCCAGACTTAGTTTAGGCCGAGAGCTTCGTCGATTTTGGGTTGATCAAAACCCAGAATATTAATCTCACTACCGTCATCTTTGGTGATGTGGGTGCAGGGCACCCCGTTCGAACCGCAAGTATCAACTGAGGTTTGAATTTCCTCCGGTTGCTGGTCGAGCACGATGTCTTCAAATTTAATTCCTTTGGAAGTCAGGTATTTCTTTTCAGCTCGACAGTATGGACAGGTCGTGGTGGTGTAGATTTTGACTTTAGGCATAATTCCTCAGGCTTATTTGTCGCTGCCCTTCAGAGCGGCTTCGATGACATCGCGAGGCAACTCTGCAGCTGATTCCAAGGCTTCTTTAACTTTGCTGACCGCATCTAGACCAACGCTAGCGGCTCCATCCAATGTGCCACCGACGGCCGAGGTGGCCGCTGCTGCCGAATCGGTGCCGGCTTTGCCAGCAGCTTTGATAGCTCCATCAACTGCCGCTACGGCCGCAGCTCCCACGTCGCCACCACTGGCGGCGGTAGCGTGAATGATTCCAGCGGCGGCTTGGCGAATGGCGGCGGTCACATCACCACTCACTTGGCTGGCTCCGCTGACAACGCCGTGCATGGTGTTGACGGCCACATCCGTGAGTGATGCCCCAACTTCGCCCCCGCCTTTTATGGCACCGCTCGCGACTGAGGCTACGACTTCGATGCCGGTGCCGGAAACTTCACCAGTATCTTTCATAACCTTGATCATCTGATTTTTTACCACGTCTAGAATAGCTCCCAAGACGTCATCGACCCCTTTGACGGCGGCCACGACTGCTGCCGAAGTTTCGTTAATAATTTCTTCTACCATCTTTGCACCCTCTCTAATATTTAGTAATAAAAAACTATACGACTACCATAACATGGCTAAAAAGAAACTCAAGCCCAGCCCCGGATTGCTCCAGAGCTAGGCTTGTAATCAGCGCTTCCGGCGAGGTGGTGTGGCCCTAGGACCCAAGATAAATCTCCGGCCGTCATCGGGGCTGATGGCAATGACGTTCCATTCGAGCGCTTGCTCAATCACCCGGTCGTATGGACCTTCTTGCGATTCGTAGTAGTAACAAGAGCTGTCGTAGAGGGCTTCTCTTTCGGCCTTGCTTAGACGAGGCAAAAAGGCGTCAAGCAATTCTCGTCTCGTCAAGCCGCGGCGCCCAACGTAGCGCAGGCGCCTAGACATGAAGTCGTAGGCCTTTCGGGTGGCTCTACCCTTGATTTGAAGCCAGCGTTCCAGTTCAGCATTATGCTTAGGCTCCACCGTTACTCCTTGTCGAGGTTCTTGTAATCACAGAGGATCATAAAGTTTATAATGTCGCAGCATAAGTCGAAAGAATTTGACTCAACAAACAATTGACCATCTAGAGCGTTAATAAAAGATTAACTCCCTGCCCCGAAGTTTCCTTCAAGGCAAGGAGTCTGTTTAACCGGTTGGATCCGGCTGAGCCAAATCAACGTTGATCTCGATCTTCTCACTTCCGCACCAGCGGCAGGAAATGGTTTCGATCTCTTCGTTTAAGACCTCGTCCTCTTCGACACTCAGCTCGCCGCCAACGGTGAAGTGGTAGAAGCTGCGGGACCTTTTGGTATGAACAACGTCGAACCGAGTCAGATTGCCGCAAGCTGTGCAGCGGTAACGCTCACCTTCCTCGAGCGCTCGTAAGTCGCTCATCAGTGGTTGAAGAAGCCGCGACCAGCCGAATCCGGTAGCCAACCCAAACAACCGGTTGTGGCGAAAACGTCCTCAACCTCTTGGTCATTGATGGATCCGTTTGTTGCAATGACTGCCCAAACCCCGGCAGCTAATAGAGTTTCGGCTGCATCCCGGAATGGCATAAAGCTGTCGCTGTAGGCCACGACCCGAGGAGACTTGTACCAGTCGAGGAATCGACCGGATTCATCGAAGCCATGGCCTGCATCAGCCGCAATCTTTAGGGCCAGCTGAGCGGCCCCGACTCGATCTTGTTGACCGACTCCATTGCCGAGCAATTGGCCGCCGCGAACTAACGTCATGGTGTTGGAATTGGAAGTCGAACCAACTGCCCAGGCCAAGACGGCACTTTCACGAACTTCTAGCTCTGGCTCACCGAAGGGCCATGAGAATTCCGGGTGATTGAAGTCAAGAACGTAGGTGTAGTTGGGTTCTCGCAAGAATCCGCCACGAATGTAGCGCAAGCGCGGGGCTTCATCGAGCATAGCCTCACCTACATCGACCAGATTCGGGTTAACGAAGAAGCGGCACTTACCATCTTTGCGCTTCAAGATGCTGATGGCTTCGTCGGTAAAATCGGGCGCTGAAATGACGTCGAGAATCCGACGTTTCATGTTGCCGATGTTCCACGACCTGATGATTTCGGCCAGCTCGCTATCGATAGCGAAGTTAGTCATGACCAAACCGCCGTGAATCGACTTCAAATTGCCCGCCAGCATTTTGCGAATGACCTCGGCAGGGTTATCGCCTACGGCCGCACCACAACAATTGCCATGCTTTGTGCCAATAGCAATGAACGGCGGCCCGCCGAAGTTGCGCTCGAAACCAGCGGCAATATGAGTCAGAGTTTGAGGCTGCCTGTCAGCCACCTCGACCCAGTTGTTGTAACTGGCGGGGGCGCCTTCGATCAAATCAAACTGGCTGAAGCCGAGTGGATCTGTCCGGCCGGTCGAATACACACCGGCTGGCGTTTGCCAGGCGTTTTCGCCGTAGCTGCACTTTTGGGCCAATTTGACTAACATGCCCCTGAAGCCACCGTCCGAAATCCACTCTGCAATGTCGGTGTCGTAGGCGGCAGTGTGGGCAAAAGCCTTTTTGGCCAGATCCAGGCATGTCTCTTTCAAGAGACCGCCATGGTTGCGCAATTCGGTCACAACTCTGGGGTAATCAGCCGGATCAACAACGACCCCAACCGCAGCATGATTCTTGGCCGCTGCTCGCACCATAGTTGGCCCACCGACATCGATATTCTCGATGCAGGTGTCCCAATCGGCGCCCGAGGCCACCGTTACCGTAAACGGGTAGAGGTTGCAGACGACTAGATCGATCGCGCCAATTTGGTGCGTGACCAGATCGTCCATGTGCCCAGGCACCGCTCGGTTGGCCAAAATGCCGCCCAAGATCATCGGATGCAAGGTCTTGACGCGACCATCCATCATTTCCGGGAAACCGGTGACTTCTTGGACTTGTCGGTGCGGAATGCCGGCAGCTGCCAGCGCTTTGCTGGTTCCCCCGCTCGAGACCAAATCGAATCCGAGTTCAACCAACGCGCGAGCGAATTCAGCTAGCCCCGTCTTGTCGTAGACCGACAACAACGCAGTTTTTGACATCAAGGTACTCCCTCATAGGTGTCGGCCTTTCCGACTCCGATATTCTGGCAATGATTGACTAGACTAGCAAGCTTAAACGTATTCAAAATACATCTTTACGTCTGACCCGCCGGCCTAAAACCTGAGCTCCGGAAATCCGGAGCTCATCTCAATTCACAATTGTTGACTCGTTAGACTGAGTATTTAGGTCTTAGCCTGTAGGATAGAAAACCGATTACCTTCCGTATCCATGGCTGATATCCACAAACCAACGCCGGGAATCATCTGCGGTTCCATGGTGTGTTGGCCTTTTTGGTCCATACCGCCCAAAATCTTTCCGCCAGCAGCTTCGACCGCTTTCATACTAGCACCGACATCATCAACTGAAACTACCACCGAAGGGGCTTGGCTCATCGGATCATCCGTTTTTTGATAAAAGCCGCCGTTAATCGCGCCCTTGGTTTGAACCATGCCGTCGGCGTCGGTCTCGGTAGTTTGGGCCACCACGTAATTACCCATCTCTGCCCCCATCAGCTGGCCCTTCCAGCCAAAGGCCGTCTCATAAAATTTAACCATGCGGGCTTGGTCGTTATAGCCCATTTCGAAGTGTACGACCGGATTCATTTTACCCATATTAAATCCTCCTAATAATTTTGTGCTCTAATAATACGCCTATACGCGTCAAAATCCATGTCTCATTTGGCTGGGGCGGCAGGATTCGAACCTGCGAATCACGGGACCAAAACCCGTTGCCTTACCGCTTGGCTACGCCCCATCGATGATGAACTTTGGCCTGCTTAACTAAAGAATTTTAGCTGAAAAAAGGCTATTCTACAATCTTGAGGGTTTGCGTCTAGGGTCTAATCTGTGCTCTAATAGTGCTAATGGATACCAGCGCCAAAAACATCTACCGCATCCTGATTATTATTACCAGTTTTATTCTAATCGTCTGGGTAGCAGTGCAAGTCCATCGGCAATTGATTTGGATTGGGACGGCCTTTTTCTTAGCCGTTGCCCTGAACCCGGCTGTTGAATGGTTTCGAAAACACTTCACTCGGGGCAATCGAGGTCTGGCCATAACCGTTACAATCACCATTTTGATTGCGGCCCTCGGTTTTATTATTGCCTCACTAGTACCGCCAGTGGTGCATCAGTCCCAAGGCCTGGTTAATAATCTGCCAAACTACACCGATAATTTGGTGCACTCCGATAACGTGGTTGGTCAGGCCATTCGCAAATACGATTTGGTTACCCGGGTAAAATCGGATCAAACTCAACTAGTCCATCAAGTTACGACCTTTGGCGGATCCTTCTTTACTGTTGTGCGCGATATCTTCTCAAGTCTGGCGGCTACCGTAACGGTTTTTGCTCTAACGATATTCATGTTGCTAGAGGGTCATGGTTGGATCGAAGGCGCTTGGGCCAGGTATCATTCGGCTAAGAAGCCGCATTACCAAAAACTAACGCGTGATATGTATGTGGCCACCACCGGTTACGTCAACGGCAACATCTTAACCAGTATCATCGCTGCGATTACCTCTGGGATCATGCTAATTATTCTGGGTATACCCTACGCGGCGCCGCTGGCGATTTTCGTGGGCATAATGGATTTAGTCCCATTGGTTGGAGCAACCCTGGGCTCGATCGCGGTGGTGATCGTGGCCTTGTTCCAATCTGTCACGGCCGCCGTCATCATGCTGATCTTTTTCCTGGTCTACCAGCAAACCGAAAACCACATCTTACAACCCTTGGTTTACGGCAAAACGGTCCGCATCTCGCCATTACTAGTCCTAGTAGCCGTTTTGATCGGGGCTGGCTTAGGCGGGCTCTTGGGCGGTTTAGTGGCTATTCCGGTGGCCGCCAGTATCCAAATCATGGCTCGAGATTATCTAGACACTCACCACCACCAAAGAGAAGCCTAAGTCTTGGCAATAGGCCAAGCCCTATGTCTTGGCAATATCAAATTTACGCAGCAGGGCTTTGTTGGCTTTGGTTGGGGCTTGGAGCTCAAGTAGTTGAGCATAAATACCTTCGGTTTTGGATAATTCCTCGGGGGAACCAATTTCATCCACCTGCCCATCTTTGAGGGTCACAATTGTATCGACACCAGCAATAGTCGAGAGGCGGTGAGCAATAATCATGGTGGTGCGCTCAGCCATCAGGTGATCTAGGGCCTCTTGGACTTCGCGCTCAGCCCGGCTATCTAGCGAACTGGTGGCCTCATCTAGGATCAATATCGGGGCGTTTTTTAATATGGCCCGAGCAATGGCGATGCGCTGTTTTTGACCGCCAGAGAGCTTAACGCCACGTTCGCCGATTTCGGTATCGAAGCCCTTGGGCAATTTATTCACAAAATCGAGAGCATTAGCGGCTTTAGCGGCCTCAGTCATGGCAGCTTCGGTAACTTTTTGGCTACCATAAGTAATATTTTCGGCCACCGAGCCGGAAAACAGCGCTGGTTCCTGGAAGACGACCGCGACTTGCTGCCTGAGCGATTCTTGGGTCACACCATTGATATTGGCCCCATCAACCGTAATGGCTCCTTTAGAGGGTAGGTAGAAGCGCAGCAGTAAATTGGCAATGGTGGTCTTGCCTTGGCCACTCTCCCCCACTAAGGCAAGTTTAGTGCCGGGCTCAATGGTAAAGGAGACGTCTTTTAAGACTTTTTGACCACCATCATAGCTAAAATCGACTTTGTTGTATTCAACTCGAGCCCGGTCGACTTTTAGGGTTTTAGCATCGGGGTCATCTTGGATCGAAGGCTCTAGATCCATGATCGAAAAAAAGTCTTTACTGCCGGCAATGGCTTTTTGAACGTTATCGACGATGAACGATGAGGCAAATAGCGGAAACTGGGCCTGCTCGGTTAATTGCAGTAGCAGCACAACCGTACCGACAGCCTGCTGAACCGGGCCAAAATGGCCGTTTATGGCCTGCCAAATTATGATGGAGTAAATGCCAAAGAAGACTAGGTTCAAGCTGAGGCGCCGCCAGACGTCGAATTTGTGCCATTGCCTGGATTGAGTTTTGGTTTGGCCTTCGATGGCTCGGCGTTTGCCAGCAAAAAACCTGCTTTCCGTTAATTCCTGAGCAAAAGATTTCACCACTCGAATTTGGGAAATGGCTTCAATGAAGCGCCCATTAGCTTGATCGACGTCGGCGTTGATACCAGCCTGCTTGGCCTGCCAGCTGCGGCTCGATAGCGTCGTTAGCCACATGTAGAGCGGAAACAGACTAGCCAGCATCAGAGCGATAGCCCAGGAATATTTAGCCAAAATGATCAGCGTAAAAAAACTGGTCAAAAAGAAGCCAATAAAGTTATTGGCAAAGGCCTGCATCAGGCTCGAAATTGTCGCAATACTGCGATCCAGGCGGGCCGTAATGTGGCCGGTGATTTCATTATCGTAGAATTCCAGTGGCAGTTTGAGTAAGTGATCAAAGTAGCGCTGGCTCAGCAGGGTGTTTAGTTTAGCGCCCAATAGATCGCCAACATAGCCTTGGACATTGGTAATTATGGTAATAATCAACCAAATCGCAAACAGAGCCGCTAGTAAAATAAGAAACTTGCTGGCCGGCACCGCCTGCCCGGTGCCCCGCTTGACGATGTTATCGACTAAGAATTTAGAAATAAATGGCGAAACTTGGTTAAGTAAAGAAATCGTCACCACCATGATGGCGGTCGCGATATAGAAGCGCTTCAGGCTCCACGAATAACGAATGATTTTGATGATATCTTTCAAATTGTGCTCCGGCGCCAGCGTGGGCCAAATTCAGTGTCATCGAGGCTCAAGCCAGCTTTTTGGAGCTCGGTCCGCAAGCGATCACTGTTAGTAAAGTCATTGTTTAGTCTAGCGGTCTCGCGATCGGCTATCAAGGCCTTTTGTGGGGCAGAAATGTCCGATCGCTTGGCCAGATCCAGACCCAGTAACTCATCTAGGGTTTCTAGCATCCCATGGCTGGGTCGCTCGTGTTTAAGTTCAGCTAGTTTAGCTAGAGCCGTGGGGGTGGCTAGGTCGTCGACTAGATCTGATTTAATTTGACCAACTACCTCATCGGCCAGCGGAGCAAAGGATGGTTGGTAAACCAGCTCCGCCCAATTGTAGAGCTTGAGCAAAAAGTGCTGGGCGTCGGCTAGAGCTTCCCAGGTGAAGTTAACTTGATTGCGATAGTGCGATTGCAACATTAACAAACGAAAGGCCAGCGGATGATAGCCGCGGTCCACTAAATCGCGCAAGCGATAAAAATTGCCAGCCGATTTGCTCATCTTGTGCCCCTCGGCCTGGAGGAATTGATTATGCATCCAAATTTTAGTCAAAGCCTGGCCAGTGGCCGCTTCGGTTTGAGCAATTTCGTTAGGGTGATGGGTGCCGATGTGATCAACGCCACCGGTGTGAATATCAATTGGATTCCCCAGTAGGGTTTGAATTATAGCCGAGCATTCCAGGTGCCAGCCCGGGAAACCCTCGCCCCAGGGGCTGGGCCAATGCATGGTGTGGTCGGCGAAGTGGCCAGTGGTAAAAAACCACAGCGCAAAATCTTGAGGGTGGTGCTTGGCTTTATCGCTCACAACCTGACTGCGGGCGGCCGTTAACTTATCGTCCAGACTCTGGCGATTGAGCTTGCCGTAACCCGCAAATTTGGTAACGTCAAAATATATGGCTTGCTTGGTTTGGTAGGCGTAATCTTTATCGATTAGGGTTTGGACGAGGGCGATTTGTTGCTCGATGTAATCGGTGGCTCTAGCCTCCTTGGTTGGCGCTAGAATGTTCAAGGCGCTGGCATTGGCGTGAAATTCTTGAATAAAAAAATCAGCCACTGCCCAGACGCTCTTGCCCTCGCGTTTGGCGCTCGTCTCGAGCTTATCATCACCCTCGTCGGCGTCACTAGTTAAGTGACCGACGTCGGTGATATTCATAACGTGATTTACCTCATAACCTTCAGCCAGCAGCGTGCGTTTCAAGGTATCGTTGAATATCAAATTGCGCAAGTTGCCAATGTGAGCGTAATCGTAGACCGTCGGTCCGCAGGTGTAGAGCTTAATTTGGCGCTGGGGGCCAACTTCGACCAGCTTTTGGCTGTAGGTATCAAATAACTTTAACATTAAAAAGCCTGCCGTCCTTCCAGAGCGCGGCCCAGCGTGATCTGATCAGCGTATTCCAGATCGCCCCCAATTGGTAACCCGCGAGCCAGCCTGGTGACCTTAATTTTGGCCGGCCCTAGTTGCCTGCGAATAAACAAAGCCGTGGCTTCACCTTCGGTGCTGGGATTGGTAGCTAGAATCAGCTCCTTGATGCTGCCGCTATCCAAACGTTTGAGTAGAGATTTAACCTCTAATTGTTCGGGGCCAATGCCATCGATTGGCGAAATAGCTCCACCTAAAACGTGGTAGAGACCACGGAAGTGGCCAGTTCGCTCGAGGGCCACCACATCCAGCGGTTCCTCAACTACGGCTAGCAAATTTTGATCGCGGCTCCCATCACTGCAAATATCACAACGCGGGTTGGTCGCAAGATTACGACAGACCTCGCAGCGAGTTAGCCCAGAATGGAGATCTAATAAAGCCTGGCCCAAACCGGCGGCCTCAGCCGGATCGGCTTTGAGCAAGAAAAAGGTCAGGCGCTCAGCTGTGCGCGGCCCGATGCTCGGCAATTTCGATAGCTCATGGATGAGGTTCTCAACTGGTTCGGGGAGCAGGCGCATTTAGAGCCCGGGGATGCCCAGTCCACCCGAAATCGCCTTCATCTTATCGGCCGCCGCCTGTTGGCTTTTGGTGATAGCTTGGGTAATGGCTGATTCAATCCATTTCTCTAACCGGCCCAAGTCATCAAAATCGATCTTATCCGGATCAAGAGAGATTTTTTGAATCTTTTGCTCGCCGTTAATTTTAACCATCACGGCTCCATCGCCAGCCTCAACTTCGATCATCTCTTTGGCCAGCGCTGATTGGATCTTTTTTAACTCAATTAATGCTTTGGCGCGATCAAACATAGCGTCCTCCTAGTTAGCTCTATTGTACTAGATAATCCGGGCGCTAAGAACCGCTGGTGTGGTAGTGTCGAACTTCACTATCGGCGGCCTGGAAATCATCAAGTAAGCGCCAGCTGGCCGGCACGGCGAAGTCATCGTTGTGGCCAGGCTTACCGACCACCCAAACGTAGCCTGAAGCCGGATGAACTTGGTTAAAGCTGGCCACCACTATTTTGTCGGCCCGATCATAGAGCAAGCTAGTCTCGCCGTAGCCAGTGACGCCACCAGGTGCTAGCAACAGGGTGGTGGATCCGGTGTGGTTGTAGTAGCTAAAGTCAAAGTAGGTATAGAGCTCACCTGAGACGATTGCATCTCCAGGCGAATAGTTGGCGTCAACATAATCACCGACCTGCCCCATGGCGTGGGTGGCCTGAGCATAGACGTTATGGGTGCCGATGCCAAAGGTTACGAGCAAGACGAATATGGCCGCCCAACGGGCCATCCGGCTACGTTCAAAGGGCGCCACTAGATACAAGATGGCAGCTAGTAGAATGTAGAAGCCGACGGCGGCAAAAACAAAATAGCGATCGACGTAAATCGGACGCTTACCCAGGGAGACGATCAAGACAGCCAGTGGCCCCAAGAAAGTTAGACCGGCGATCAAGGCACCACTGGGAAAATATTTGCGTTTGAGGGCTAAAATAATTGATGCGACCATCAGCAAGACAAAACCCGAGAATCTCAATATGGCAGCGATTCGGCCCAAATCGGTGAAAGTTAAAAATTGGGCCATGGTCGAGGGCAGCGTGAGGTAGTTAGCTTTAGGAATCCAAAAAGCTGCTTGAACCCGACTAAACTGATCGTAGGCTTTGGGTAGCCAAGGTAAAAAGAGCATGGCGCTGCCCCAGTTGGCCAGCCACCAGCCGACTCGCTTGATCCCCCATCTGGGCTGCCGGACGGCTATCATATAGAGCCAGTGCAAAATGATAATGAAAATAAAGTAATAATGAGTGTAGAGGCCGGCCGCAATCGCCAAACTATAACTAGCCCAAAACCACCAGCGGTTAGTCCTTTGAGCTCTAACTAACAAATAAGTTGCCAGCACCGCTAGAAACGCGGCCATGGCGTACATCCTGGCCTCTTGACCGTAGCGGATTAAGAAAGGCCCTAGCGCCAAAAAGACGGCACTCAGGCGGGCCACCCGATGACCAAAGAGTTCTCTAGCCAGTAGAAAGCCGACTATGATGGCTGCTAGCATTAAGATGGCACTGAGCGATCTAGCCCCAAGTTCGCTTACGCCAAATATCCTAATCCAATAATGCAAGCTCAGATAATACAGGGGCGGGTGGACGTCGCGAGCGGTCCGCGCGATGATCTGGGCCGGAGACTGGGGTGCTAGCATCATGGTATAGCCCTCATCATGCCAAATGCTGGCTTTGGAAATGTTAATAAAACGCAATAGCGCCCCAACCAAAATGGCACCGGCTAGTACCAAGCGGTCGTAGGTTTCGGCTAGGCGCTCTTGAACACTGGCGTGTGTTAAGCTCGTTTGCGGTCGCTTGTAGCGGCCGGTCATCAATCCCCAGCGGACGTTGATAAGGTCTAAGAAGACTTGAATCGCCGCTTTGATGGGTGAATCGCCGACCAGCCCGGCCGCCTTGGGGTCCTTCCAGTCGTTGGCTGGGAAAGTCTCGATGGTATAGCCTAGCATTCTGGCGATGGCTAGAATCTCCAAATCAAAGCCCCAGCCACTCAAGGTCTGGCGGCTAAAGATTTGCTCAGCGGCGTTTGCTTCAAAAACCTTAAAGCCGCATTGAGTATCTTTAATCCCGGGTAGCAAAATGATTTGAGCCATGATGTTACCAGATCTTGTAATCAGTTTTCGCATCAAACCCTTATGGGTGGAAACTAGATTGCGGATGGCAATACCAACTTTGGCTCCTCGATCCATTAAGGCCTTAACATCATCCAAATGCTTCAGCGGTGTTGCTAAATCGGCATCCATAAACAAACGGTAGCGGCCTCCAGCGGCCATCATCCCAGCCTTGACAGCGCCACCTTTGCCCGCCCGCTGACCGAGATTTATCACCCTAAAGCCGGGGTGGTGTTTGGTAAAGGCCTGGGCTTCTTCGACGTCCCCGGAGGTGTCATCGTTTTGCATCATGATCAAAATTTCAACCTGGCCGTAGTCGTGCTTATGCAACCAATCGGCTAGAAGCTTCATCCGATCATCAAATTGGGCACCCTCGTTATAAGCTGGGATGACAATGCTGAGGTCTGGGACCTCGCTCATTTGGTGACCTCGTAGACATCGTAGATTTCGCTGGCATTGAAGGTCGAATACCCGGGGCTGAGCTTACCGCCGGCCCAATGATCGCGTAGAGGTTTGATCGCAGCGTCATACTGGCTTCTAACAATCACAAACTGTTTGGGCTGGCCATCGACTGGCAAGCCGGCAATCTGGCTGGGATCGATGCGCGTATAGCTCAAATGATTATGAGTTAGGTAATAGACGGTTTTATCGGAATAGCCATCGACCACGGCGTAGCGTTCACCGGTAAAAGGATGGGCCAGCATGTATTTAGCTAGCGCGACTGAATCTTCGCTGTAAGCCTCATAAGTTTGGGGTGAATTAGCCCAAGCCACAAAGTATTGGGTATAGCCTTGGTAGATGGTTAGGCCGATTAAAACCAAGATGATGGCTAGCCCACTATATCTGGCGGCCGCATTGATCGGGAAGGTGGCATACCAACGCTCCAACATGTATTCGATACCTAAGGCCGCTAAAATCACCGCGGCTGGCAAGGCCCCAATCGAGCGCAAAGCATGTGGGATGCCTTCGGCGGTCAGAACCTCGGGCACTAGCATAGCGCCAAAAATAAAGATTAATCCATAGTAGCGCGGCCGGTTGAAGTGAACCAGGCATATCAATATGCCAAGAATAAACATGACACCCACAAAAATGTTCAGCAGTGGCTGTCCGCCCAGGTTCTGACGATAATTTTCATCGCCATGAACATTAAACATCAGGGCGGTTTTAGCGATATTGGAAGCTAGAGTTTGGACCGGGTGGCCACCGTTTAGATCTTTGTTTAAAAAGCTGGTACCAGAGGCTCTGGCGCCCAAATCACCTGGGTGCTTGATGCCGTAGAGCCCCATAGGAATCATCAATATCGCAAAGGCAATTAGGCTTGCGATGATGCTTTTACGAAAGGGTTTAATAAAGTCGCGGCGCCAAATTTCCAGAGCCAGCCAGATGGCAGCTAGCGCCACCGGGAAAAGTCGAAATGACAAATAAGTATACATGCCCAGGCCCATGGTGGCACCGGCCGCAATAAACCAGCGCTTCGATTTCGTCTGGAAGGCTCTGGTGTATAAATATGCTACCAGGCTTACAAATAAGGGCGTCATGGAGGCCCTAAAGCCATCGCGGGTGATGGTGACGGCCCAGGGATTTACGGCCATAATAACGGCGGCTAGCAACCCCACACGGGCCCCAAACCAACTCTTAGCCCACAGATAAGTCGTAAAGACAGCCGCTACCCCAATTAGAGCCGGGGCAATTCTGAGCGCCAGTATGGTATTACCTAAAATGGCCACAAAGATAGCTTGCAGGAAAAAGAACAACGATTCCCTTGGTCCATTAGTGTTATAGAGCGGCCGGATGTCGTGGTGTTCTAGAATCCGAAAAATGTCTAAGCCGTTAGCGGCTTCGTCCGGATGTAAGCCCGGAGGCAGATGGTTGAGCTGATAAAAGCGAAAAAAAGCGGCCAATGCAATGATGGCCACTAGCAAAATGGTGTAGAGATGGGTCTGAATAAATTTGGTCAGGCGGCCGTTTTTCACTGAGGAAAGACCCATTTTTTGTAGGCCAGGTAGTTCCAAATCATACTAACCAAGATGGCAGCGATTTTAGCGCTGTTTTTTATCACGAAAGCATCACTAAAGGTTCCGCCCAAACCCAGGCTGTGGACGATGTGGGTAGCCAAATCGACTGGCCCGGTCCAAGTCACTGTCAGCGCGTGAATGACTAAGTTTTGCAGCACATAGAGCCCAAAAGCCGTCACAATAAAGAAAATGACGGCTTGCCGGATGGGGTTCCCTTTGCGACTTTGAAAAACGACCGTTTTATTAGCAAAGAAACTAAAGATCATGGCTACAGTCGTCGAGAAAAAGTTGGCTTGAATTAAGGTCAGCCCGACTTTAGAGGTTAGAACGTTATAAATCGTAAAGTCGATAATTGTGTTAATAATACCGACAGCACCGAATTTGCCGATGCGCTTCACCTCAGTACTTGTAGCAGTCGCCATAACGCAATAAGCATAACTGAAATAGGATGAGGCTGTAAAGAGTCTCTCGTAACGACCAAAACTCCGCTGGTTAGCTGGGGGTCGGAGTCCGGGCTTTGTCGAGACTACGGAAGGCCAGCTGCTCGGGGTGCCAGAAGAGCTCCAACTGGCCGATCGGCCCATTGCGGTGCTTACGAATCAAGATGTCGGCTAGACCCAGGCGCTCGGTATCGCGGTTGTAGTAATCCTCGCGGTAGATGAAGAGCACCACATCGGCGTCTTGTTCGATTGAACCGGAGTCGCGCAAATCGGACAGCTGCGGGATTTGGGGGTTACGAGTTTCAACTACTCTCGAAAGCTGCGACAGAGCCAAAACCGGAATGTTAAGTTCGCGAGCCAAAGCCTTGAGCCCGCGCGAGATTTCGGAGACTTCTTGAACACGGTTGTCGCCGGAGGCGTTAGAGCGCCCACTGACTAATTGCAGATAGTCGACTACGATCAAACCCAGATCATGTTCACTTTGAAGCCGGCGGGCTTTGGTGCGCATTTCCATAACATTGGTCATAGCCGAATCATCGATGAAGATTGGGGCCTCCGAGAGCACTGCCATGGCGTGATTGATCTTCGGAAAGTCGCTGTCTTCAAGATTACCGGTCCGCAACTTCCAGGCGTCAATGCCGGATTCACTGGCAATTAAGCGATCAATTAATTGTTCTTTACTCATCTCTAGCGAAAACAATCCCACCGGCACGCCTTCTTTGACGGCCACATGCTGAGCCATGTTTAGGGCCAGCGAAGTTTTGCCCATACTGGGTCGAGCCGCCAGCACAATCAAATCGGATTTTTGTAAGCCCGCCAAAACGTTGTCTAGCGCCCGAAAGCCGGTCGGAATACCGCGCAGTTTGTTTTTATCTTTGTGTAAATCATCCAAGCGATCAAAACTTTGGGCCAGCACCGAACCAATCCCGATGAAGTTTTGTTTTAAGTGTTTTTGCGAGACTTCAAACAGTTTTTGCTCGGCCTGGTCCAGTAAGGCATCCAGCGGCTC
Organism: Candidatus Saccharimonadales bacterium; assembly: GCA_035480635.1. Taxonomy (NCBI): domain Bacteria; phylum Candidatus Saccharimonadota; class Candidatus Saccharimonadia; order Saccharimonadales (SeqCode); species Saccharimonadales bacterium (SeqCode). The sequence goes on along the minus strand of DATIHN010000025.1, from coordinate 44,674 downwards.
ATCTTCTTTGTAGCCGAAGCCGGTAATTTCGCTGGCGGCCGAAATCAAACGCCTGAGCGTGGCTTTATGAGCCACAATGCCCGCGTAATTAGCCACATGAGCCGCCGAGGGCACAGTGTTGATCAGATCAGTTAGGTAGCTAGTGCCGCCAACGCGCTCTAGCTCCCCGGCTCCTTCGAGCTTATTTGAGAGCGTTAGGAGATCGAGCGGCTGCCGAGCTTCATAGAGATCCATAATGGCCGTAAATATCAAAGCGTTGTTGTCAGAATAAAAATCGTCGGGGGTGACTAGGTCGGCAATTTTAATAATGGCTTCTTTATCAATTAAAATGGCACCAATCAAGCTGGCTTCGGCCTCAATGTTGTGGGGTGGGATTTTGCCGCTGCGTTCGGCTCGCACAATTTCGCTGATCGAAGCCATGGCCGGCGCTTTTTTAGCTGCACTCATTCGACCACCTCACCACCCAAGATTTCCAGGGCCGAACTAATTAGCTCCTCGCTAGACTCAGTTGATTTAGCCGGCGGCGCCTGATTAGCTAGGTGTGCGACCAAGGGAATTTCGCGCCCAAAGGCCTGCTTGATGCCAGCTTCAATAATGGCTAAATTTTTTGGCTCCATTAAGCGGTCGCGGTGGAAACTAAAGCGCGAGATTAATTCAATGCCAGTTTCGGTTTGTTTGGTATCGCAGGAGCACAGTAAGGCGTAGAGCGAGTTATTGTGAGCTTTAACTTCAGCTAAGGCCTTCATCCAGCGCACGTCGAAGTCATTTTGGTTAGGGCTTGGGGTCGGTGCTGCAGCCTCAGGCGTCGGCCGAGGTTCCGGTTCGATGGCCTTGGGTGGTTTAGGTTCGGCAGCGGCGGGGCTAGCTAGAGGTTCAGCGGCGGCCTTGGCGGGAGCAGCTATTGGTTCGGTGACGGCGGGTGGACTGGTTTGCGAATAGCGGGCAATGGCTGTTTCTAAGGCGTATTGGGGCAGAGCCGATTTGGTGGCAGCAATCAGGCTTTCCATTAAGGCTAGGAGCTGGCCGGCTGGTTGACCTTCGGAGAGCTTGCGCCTGAGATCGGCCCGCACCACACTAATGAGCTGGTTAATCACCTGACTGGGTTGGGCCCCATTATCGTAGAGTTGATCGATCTGGCCTAAGACGGCCGCCATTTGGCCATCGATAATGGCTTGGTAGAGCCAGGTGATTTCTTCGTCGTTACCCCAACCCAAGAGTTGACGAACGTCGTCGGCGGTGACTTCGCCGCCCAGGGCTGAGACTTGATCCAGTAAACTTAAAGCATCACGGATGCTGCCACCACTGGCGGAAGCGATCATGGCTAGAGCCTCTGGCGTGACCCCAATTTGTTCGCGGGTGGCGACCATGGTGATGTGGGCGTTGATGTCGGCGACTTCGATTTGGTGCAAATTGAAGCGTTGGGTTCTGGATATAATCGTAGCTGGTAATTTATGGGCTTCGGTAGTGGCCATAATGAAGACGGCATGGGCCGGTGGCTCCTCCAGGGTTTTGAGCAAGGCGTTAAAAGCCGCATCGGTTAACATGTGGACCTCATCGATAATGTAGACCTTATATTGGCCTAGGCTCGGCGCCAGGTTGATTTTTTCTTTTAAATCCCGGATTTCATCAATGCCGCGGTTGCTGGCGGCATCGATTTCAATAATATCGAGGTTACCATTGAGGGCAGCCGTACAGTTATTACAAGTGTTACAGGGCTTTTCGCCATCGCTCAAACAGTTCAGGCTGCGGGCCAGGATCCTAGCTACACTGGTTTTACCGACGCCGCGCTGCCCAGTCAGTAAATAGGCATGACTAATCCGCCCAGCAGCAATAGCACTCTTGAGTGTCATAACTACATGCGGCTGACCAACCACCTCGTCGAAAGTGGTGGAGCGATACTTGCGATAGAGTGCAAGTTCGGACAAGTCTACCCTCTCCCCTTATCTTAGCTCCTATTATACCCTTGCCCGCCAAGCTTTGCCCAGTTGATAAGCGGTGGAAAAGTTACTTTCGCTATAGTCAGCCTGTTTATTGAGCGCAAGCTATTTTAACCCAAACGTGTAGCTCTACTTTGAGGTATAAATTGGTTACCCCTCGGCATCTCAGTTATCCCGGTACGCTGCTTTCGTACTCTAGCTCGCTTTCGGCTAGGTTTATCGCGCAGCCGGATTATTCCAATATTGCGCGATTGTACGGCCATAACCGTGTATCTATAAATGCCCAACGGGACGATTAGCATTACTTGGGTTAATGCATAGAAAGGAAATAAAAAAAATAACCAAGATCGGTTTTTCCATCTGAAGGCAAACAATAAAATCCAATACACCACAATGACTGCGGGAATTAACCTATAAAACCTTATAGCATCATACCACCTGATTGCTACTAACCCGTAGACAACGACCGTAAAGTACAGGAAATAAAAAGGATGGCGCCATGTATATTTATATCCATTAATGATCGAGTGTCTGAAGCCCCCGCCAGCCCAAGCCATTCTCTGTCTAAACCAAGCAGCAAATGTTGACGGGGCATCAGTGAAAAACTCAAAGGCCAGATGACCAACCCTATAATGTAATAATTTTGCCAGCTTCCCTACTTCTATGTCTCCACCACTAAAAAAAAGTGAATGGTGTTGCATGATGTCGCGGATAACTTTCGTTTTTGCGACCATACATGCTCCAGAGGTGAGCCACGGATATACGCGACGAGCGTCCATGGCGAATTGATATTCTATAGCTTGAAGTTTTTCTGTTAGAGTAGTGGGTTTAGCCACAAGCACTCGAACTGAAGCAATGTCGTAGTTTTTCTCGTCCATCAATCCCACTAGCCGATACAAACTATCGTTTGACTCCGTGTCACCATCTAGGAAGATACAAAATTTTGTTTTTACAACAACAAAGCTGTTTGCAATTATTTCATCTCTGGCATCAGTTGTAATGCGGGAGTTAGAAAGGGTTTTTGTAAATAGCTTCCAAGGGTTTGGCTTGACTCTGCCGTTTGTTTTACGGATTGAAGATCGATGTATTCTAAAACCGAAGTCCCTCGCAATTTGATTGATTTCACGATTAAACTCATTAGACTCTTGATTTGTAGAGCAGAGCAGTACTCTTTTGCCATAGTTCTGCAGGAATTTTATATTTTTTAAGTACCTGAGGTCTCCAAAGATTGGAATCAGAATTGTAAAGTCATCATTGAACGCGGTTTCCTCGTCAATACATGTCGGATTAATTAATGACGCAACCGACAATGTTAGGAAGTCGAAAAGCGTTAAAAATATCGCAATTAGGTGATACTTTGACATAAAAAACGCCCTAGGGCAGACGTCATTCTAGTTATGTTTTATTAAATAGTCAACGTGCAAAAAGATTAGAAGAACTTACAACGCGGCTTCGATGGCGGCCCAGTCGGCTTCGCCCTCTTGGGGTACTACGATTGTGACTTGATCGCCAGGTTGGGCGCGGAAGTAGCTGACGCTAGCAAACAGCACACGGTAGGGCTTGCCTTGGGCTTCGACGGTGTATTGGCCGTCCTTTAGTTGCAGAGTACCTATAATTTTTTTCCGCTCGATTGGGCCGATTTGCTTATAAATAAACGAGCCATCATCGGAAATAGTTAATTTCAAAATGTCGCCTTGGACTAACTTGGATTTAGAGGCGTAATTGGCGGGCACCGGATAAACTTTCTCGTCCGGACCATGCATGTTTTGACCATCAAAAGTGCCCTCAATGACCTTACCAGCGGTTGATTCGCTAGGCACAATTGGCGAAACCGCCGTTTTTTCATCACCAACTAGACTAGCCAATAGTTCCTTGGCGCCAGCCAGATTGGTTTCGGCGGTTTCGATTAGTTTCTTTAGAGTTTTTAGCTGCTTATCGCTAAGTTCTGCCACGTTTTGGCCTTTGTTTTACAATTCCCAATTCTTGCAACCATGCTAACACTTAGCTCTCAGGTTTGGAAGGCTTTTATTGCAGCTCGACGCTAGCGCCAGCGGCTTCTAGAGTGGTTTTGGCCTCATCGGCCTCAGCCTTAGGCACGTTTTCTTTGATCGGTTTAGGTGCGCCATCAACCAAGGCTTTGCTCTCGGCTAGGCCCAGACCGGTGATTTCGCGCACGGCCTTAATGACGTTGATCTTTTGATCACCAGCGGCACTAAGTACAATCGTAAAGGCCGTCTTTTCTTCAGCGGCCTCACCGGCATCCGCGCCAGCAGCCGCCGGAGCAGCCATGGCCGCAGCCGGAGCCGCAGCGCTAACGCCAAAGTGGTCTTCCAGGGTATGAACTAGTTCGCTCAGTTCTAAAACGCTGAGTTTTTCGATAGTTTCAACTAGATCCTTAAACTTCTTCGGCACCTCGGTTTTCTTGTCTGCTTTTACTTCAGGTTCTTTTGCTTCTGCTTTAGCTTCATCAGCCATCTTATTTCTCCTCTAAATTACTAATTGCATTTAATACATTAACGATTGATCTAACATTTGCCCCAAGTACTCCCACTAAACCACTGAGTGGGGCGGCAATGGTGCCAACCACTTGGCCCAGTAACTGATCGCGGCTGGGCATTTGAGCTAGAGCCTTGACCTCAGCGGCACTGAGCAAGCGACCATCGGGTGTTAGCGCTCCCACAATTTCTAGCGCCTCATGCGTTTTGGCGAACTGGAAGATAACTCGAGCTGGTGCCACCTCATCATCAAAACCAATGGCTAGCGCCATCGGGCCACTGAAACTAGCCGGATCAATGCTCTTGAGGGTGGGGCTAGCGGCCGCAGCCAAGCGCAGCAGAGTGTTCTTGGTCACACGGTAGCTAATGCCCTCTGCACTCAGGGCCTGGCGCAGCTCTTTGATTTCGGCCACACTAAGTCCTCGGTAGTCAGTTAAGACGGCCAGCTTAAAGCGGCTCAGATCACTAGAGAGTTGCTCAACAACCGCTTCTTTTTCGGCTCTGGTTATAGCCACTAGGTTCTCCCAATTAAAAAACTTTGGCATCAGCCAAAGACAAGTTAAAAACAATAATTGTTTTCGCCTCGGTAGCAGATTAAGTCTTACGACGGCTACGGTCTTCGGTGATCCAATGAATAATAGCGAATATGGGGTTAAATGTCAACGACCCGAGAGGATTTAGACCCCCTCGGGTCGCACTAGAAACTTTTCCGCTATCGGGCGGACGTTTTGCCAAATGCACTCGTGTACGCTCTCAACCGAGCTATCGGCATCGATCACCGGCAAAGAGTAATCGCGGGCCAGTTGAGCGTAACCAGCGTTGACCCGACTATGGAAATCATTTGATAAACGCTCAAAGTGATCTTTGACTCCACGGCTGCCTCTGCGCTCAAGCAAAACTTCTAGCGAGCAGCTCAGCACCATGATTAAGTCGGGTTCGACGCCATCAGTGGCGTATCGACAGATGGTCTCGAGCTCCGCAATGTCCAAGCCCCGGCCATAACCCTGCATAGCCAGAGTTGAAAGGTAACAGCGATCCGCTATTACCCAAACATTTTCCATCAACTTCTGCCGAACAATCGATATGCCTTGAGCCCTGGCGGCGTTAAACAACAGTACCTCGGCCTTGTCATTAACTTCGGTAGAACGGTTTAACAACAAGTCTCTGACTTGGTATCCAATTGGCGTCTGCCCTGGCTCCATGAAACCAATGGCTTTGACTCCAAACGTTGCCAGCCGCTGACGCAAAACTCGGGCTTGGGTCGTCTTCCCGACGCCCTCACCGCCTTCTAAGACAATATAGCGTCCGGGCATGGGATCACCCCCTGGTAGGATCGAAACCACCCTCGTTTCGGGGTAAGAATAACATCAAATATTATTTAGAGCAATCATTAGTCTTGATTCATGGTTTTGAACAAATTTACAAATGATCAGATAGTTTGCTAGGATGAGGTCAGCTTTTTAGGGGGACGTCCTCTTAAAGCGTACCTACGACCAAGAGGATAACATGCCCGACTATCTCCCGTACGAGGATCGCCTGCCCGATAGTCAGTACCGGAATTTGCTTGAGCGCATCATGCGCGAAGGCGAAGATGCCGAGCAAACTCGGCAGGGTGTACCGGCCAGAACGTTGTTTGATCTGCATATGCGCTTTGATCTGCGCAACGGCTTTCCGGTCATTCCCGATCGCAGCCTGGGTCCAAAAAAGAGTTGGAATAAAGGCATTGGTGAGCTCTGTGGCTTCATGAACGGTGCCCAGACGGTCGATGAATTGGCGGATTTCGGCGCCGACTGGTGGCATGCTTGGACCGATCCAGACAAGTGTGCCCTATTCGGCTTTGAGCCGGGCGTTATCGGACCAGCTAGTTATGGCCCGGCCATGACTGCCTTCCCGACCCTCGATGGCTCATTGTTCGATCAGATCGAGAACATCGTTGATCAAATCATCAGGCTTCCGCATGATCGTATCCATCGGATTGCCATTTGGATGCCGAAGGAAAACTCCCGGCTGGTGCATGGCTACCAAAAGACGACCATTGCGCCCTGCCACGGCGACGTCTTTATCCATATCCTGAAGGGTCGCATCCACCTTGGCATGCGGCAGAGGTCATGCGACACTCCGGTCGGTGGTCCTCACAACATGGCTCAATATGCCGCTCTAGTTTTAATGCTGGAGCACCTGACTGGCTTCGAGGCCGGTGTGTTCTACCACAGTATTTGGAACGCGCACATTTACGCCGACCAATTCGACAATGTCGAGGAGTTGCTGGTGCGTGAACCGCGTCGATTGCCGACAGTTCGACTAGGTGATGCTGGGCTAAAGGCAACTTGCCTAAAGGATTTCCGGCGAGAGCACTTTGAGCTCAGCGATTACGATCCGCATCCAGCTATGAACGACATCCCGGTGTCGACATGATCGAGATCGTGGCGGCCATCGGCCGTAACAATGTCATCGGCAATCGCGGAAAGTTGCCTTGGCAGGGCCAGATTCCGGCTGACATGCAGCACTTTCGTGAGCTGACGACTGGTCATCCAGTCGTGATGGGTCGAAAAACCTGGGAGTCATTGCCGGAACGGTTCCGGCCACTGCCAGGGCGCCGCAATTACGTGCTGACCCGCAGTGGCGCCATCGATGGAGCCGAAGTAGCCAGCTTGGACACCTTAGCTGAAATGGCTTCTAGCCCATACAGCTGCTTTGTGATTGGTGGCGCTGAGATCTACCACTTGGCGATGCCAATGGCTAGCGCCTTGCACCTAACGCTTGTCCACAAAGAGTTTGCTGGCGATACCTACTTTCCACTCTACAGCGTTGAAGATTGGAAACTGGAAAACCTCCAAACCCACCCAGCTGATGACGACAACAAATACACTTGCACATTCGTGACCATGCGGAGGAAGCCGTGATAGCCCACAACGACGTTGGCGGACCGCTCTACTACTTGCCAAATGCTCGTTCTCAGGCTCAGCACGACGAAATGGTTGAACTAGAAAAGGCTGGCATTTGCATCTTCTGTCCTGAAAGCTGGACGGACTCACCTGAACCCGAGGTTTTACTGGAATACCCAGGGGGGGTTTCATTCAAGAAGAAGATTTTGTCTAAATCGGACTGCTGGGCCCTACTGGTGAACGAGTACCCATACGCCGGAGCTTTGCAGCACGTCATGTTGGTCCCCAGGCAGCATGCCAATGCCATGCACGAGCTCTCAGTGCCCGCTCAACGCAACTTCTGGACCATCTTGGATCAGGCCGTGACCGAATGTGGCCTATCTTACTACGTTTTAGGGGTTAGAAACGGCCACCCCCGCTTTACCGGTGCCACCATCCAGCACCTGCACATCCAGCTGGTGGTCAGCGACCCAAAGTGCGAGCCCGTCAAGTTCTACATGGGCTCAGCCCAGCGTTCCAGCCCTCCGTCTGCCTAGTGCGGACGGGGGGTTTTTGTTTCCACCTGAATTAATTCAACTCTGGCGGCGGCCAGAACATCCTCGGCATCAAGCAGGGAATAACCAGTTTGGTAGTAAACTTTACTAATTCCAGCAGCAGCGATAAGTTTGGCGCAAACCGGGCAAGGAAATGTAGTAACGTACATAGAGGCCCCCTTGGTGGCTAGCCCGCGCTTGGCCGCTTCAGCGATGACGGCTGTCTCGGAATGTAAGATTTTCGATAGTTCAAAACTTTGGCCGGCATCAAAATTACTGCGTGGGTCGCCGAAGGCGCCAAAGGTGTAATCACCAGCCAACGGCGGTCGATTGTGGGCAACCAGCGGTGGCACGCTTTTAATTACAAGGGCAGACCCAACCTGCCGCCACCAATCTGGACTTTTATGAACTTCTTGTTGAGCCAGCGCGATTAAGTCTCGGTCGAGTTTTTCTACGCTTACTTTACGTTTAGGATCAACAACCTGTTTCGATAAACTAGCCGGCATATCCCAGCGCAGAAACACGGGTACTAATGCGACCTTAGCTTTACTCAGGTAGCGCTCCGCAAAACGACGGTTGACATCTTCATCGGGCAGGATGAAGTCGCTGTCTATTAATGCTTTAAGAGATTTAGGATCGTCTAAGACCTGTACACTTTTCATTAACTCCAGGCTTTGGATCATTGTGGCAACACCTTTAGGATCCATCGCTCGTATATCACGATCTAGGCGTGGGCTTTCATGCACCAATTCCTGGCCTAAAACTAGCAAATCACCTGGGTATTTGACTAAAAAGTTGATGTAGCCTTGGTGCAGTGCGGGAATGTAGGAGACAACGATGCGAGCCATTAGGCCCGTCTAATTTTGTCGATAAAGTCTTTAGTCAGTGTATTAATCTCAGTTGCTAGCTGCTCGGCGCCCTCGATGGTTAGATCTCGAATTCGGGCGGTGGTCGAAGTGGTTGATTGAGGTTTAAGGGTAATAATCTTACCACAACTATTGCCGTAGTCTTTGATCATTTGGGCCGTAAAGTCCTTGGTGCTGGATGATGTTACTAGCACATCTGGTTTGACGAGACGAATGAGGTCACCAATTCCCTGTTCGCTCTTGCGCAGGGCAATGACGTCAACGTGCCGCAAGTGGCTAAGCATTTCAATGCGTTCACGCTCCGGTACTATAGGCCTATTAGAGCCTTTGCGTTGCCTAGTCAACTCGTCCGAATCGATACCGACAATCAAAATATCACCATAGGATTTGGCTAGCTCCAAGTACCGAGCATGACCTTCGTGTAATAAATCATAGACCCCTTGTGTCAAAACAACCTTTAGACCGACAACTTTGAAGGCCCGCACAACTTCATCAAGACGCTTGAGGTTAGGAATGAACCGGTCGTCTGAATTTCGCCCCGGTACAAAAACTCCACGATTGCTTTTGGTACTAACACTGTTAGCCATCGCTTTGATTATAGCAAACCTATCCCCTATCTAGGCAAGTTCGATTACTTAACTTGGTTGGCGGCGGCAAGAGCTTGAGTATGATTCAAATGAATGCCCGGCCCCATGGTGGTAGTTAGGGTCATGCGCTTAACGAACGTACCCTTGGCGGCGGCCGGTTTGGCATCCATGAGTGCGTTGATCAGGGTCAGGATGTTGGTCTCCAAATCAGCAGGCTTAAAGCTAACTTTACCGACGGCCGTGTGAATGATGGCTTGCTTATCGATTCTAAATTCCACCCGACCGGCCTTTGATTGGCTAACAGCTTCAGCCACATTGTTAGTGACAGTGCCGCTCTTGGGGTTGGGCATCAGACCTTTGGGGCCAAGAACCTTGGCTAGTTTGCCGATTTTGGTCATGACCTGTGGGGTAGCGACCAAAACGTCGAAGTCGATTTGGCCTTTTTCAATTAAGGCAATTAAGTCATCTTCCCCAACTAAATCGGCCCCAGCCTTTTTGGCTTCAGCCTGTTTTTCTGTAGGCGCAATCACCGCCACCCGCTGGGTTTTGCCGGTTCCAGCCGGCAGAACCACGGTGGCTCGAACCATTTGATCGGCCTGCTTGGGGTCAACGCCAAGGTTAATGTGGAGCTCAACGCTAGCATCAAATTTGGCAGTCGAGGTCTTTTGGGCCAGTGCGATGGCTTCAGCCAAATCATAGGCTTGTTCCGCATCAATCAGCTTAGCGGCCTCACGATACTTTTTACCATGTGCCTTCATCGGGTTAGCTTTTGGCGCTACCTTGGGTTTTGGCTCATCAGCCTTATCCTGAGCTTTCTCTTTGCGCTCAGTTTCAGCTTCAGCCTCACGAACCGACTTGGCCGATTTGGGGCCAGCTTTCTTGGCCGGCGTTTTTTTGGCAACCGGCTTGGCTTCTACTTCTTCTTTTGAACCTGCAGATTCGTCATCAGTCTTTTTGGAATCAATATCAGCTTCAGTGGCTTTCTTGGCCATATAGTTCTCCTCGTGGTGCTAACGTCGCTTACGGCGGACTCCCACAATATTAATTGAATTTAGCTCTCAACCTCGATGCCCATACTGCGGGCAGTACCGGCCACAATCTTCTTGGCGGCTTCAATATCGTTGGCATTCAAATCTGGTAGCTTAGCTTGAGCAATGCTTTCAACTTGAGCGGCACTAAGCGTTGCGACTTTCGTTTTATTGGGCACACCAGAGCCCTTTTCGACGCCGGCAGCGGCTCGAATAAGACCAGAGGTGGCCGGGGTCTTAGTCTTAAAGCTAAAAGTTCGATCCTCATAGACTACCATCTCAACTGGGATCATGACATCGCCTAGCTCCTTGGTGGCTTCATTAAATGGATTGATGAAATCCATCATGTTTAAGCCGTGCTGGCCCATCGAAGAACCAACTGGCGGTGCCGGTGTGGCCTTGCCCGCCGGAACTCGGAATTTGATTTTGGCTTTAATTACTTTGGTTGCCATAATAGTTGCCTAAAGTTTCTTGACCTGCAGGCTGTCTAGTTCAACCGGAGTTTCACGACCGAACATATTAACCAGCACTTTAATTTTACCTTTGTTCTCGTCAATTTCGTTAACGACGCCGTCGAAGCCCTTGAAAGGCCCATCGGTGATATTAACTGATTCACCGGCAGTAAAGTCAATTTTATACTTCGGCTCCTCGACGCCCATGCGCTTTTGAATATGACGAATTTCGGGTTCTGAGAGCGGCGTTGGAGTAGTGCCACTACCGACAAAGCCGGTGACATTGGGCGTATTACGAACGACGTACCAAGAATCTTCAGTCACATCCATTTGAACCAGAACATAGCCGGGGAAAATCCGGCGCTCCACGATGCGGCGGCGGCCGTTTTTAATTTCGATCTGATTTTCTTTAGGGACAATGACATCAAAGATCTTATCGCTCATATCGAGTGTCTCGATACGTTGACGCAGGTTATCGGCCACCCGATCCTCATAGCCCGAGTAGGTGTGAATGGCGTACCAGTCTTTAGTTGTATTAGTCTGAGTCATTTAGCCCTTCAAGATAACTTTCTGCAAAATGGTTGTAAAAATATAGTCAACCGCTCCGATGAAGCTTGCCACCAGTAACGAAAAAACCACTACCACTGCCGTCAGGCGCATGGCTTGTTGCCGATTCGGCCAATCAACTTTGGCCAGCTCGGCTCGAGATTCCCGTAAATATGTCATTAATCGATTCATCACAAGGCAATTTTAAAAAGCCTGTCGGCTTTCTTGATTAAAACTATAGCAAAAAGACGGGCATGCGTCAATAAATAGTGTTGGATAATCGTACCAGGAGTGGAGTTGGGTCGACTCGAAGCCGCCATAGGGCCCAACTGGCGCCCGCGGCCACAATTAGCCACCAGGTGATCGTTATGGCAATCCCCCAGGGGTGGATCGGTTTTGGTTTACGACCAGCTCGAAAAGCAGCGGTTTCGGCATCACCAAAAGCGATGTAGGTGACATTGCGATATTGTTTGACCCAGTGGTCTAGAATTAGGCCGAGCAGCCAAAAACTAGCTAGCCAACTCAAACCAAATAGCACCATAACTTGTAAATAATAGGGGTGGTGTCCAAGTTTCAACCAGTCGTGTAAGACCAGTACGACCACGCCAACGCTGGCAAAGACTGCCAAGGTTATGAAACTAAGCCAAATCAAGCTGGCGGCTAGTGTAACGTAGCAGCGTCTAGCTAGGCCCAAGCCGATCGCAAAAGCTGATCGCAGGGACTGAGCGCTCAAAATAATTAAGTAGGCGGTCATGATTAACGCGGCTGAGAGGTAGAGGCCCCACAAGACCCAGACAAAACTAGCCGCTACCCCCAGGCCCGAGATAATGTTTGAATTGAGCGACCAATGTGACAGGTAATAAATGACGCCGGCAAGACTACCTAGCCATAGAGCCATAGCGCCGATGGCCGCAAGCACCACAATTAAGACGGATCCCAGCGCATTCCAACCCATTTTAAGGGCTAAGCGATGACTAATGGGGCGATGATCATACAGCCTAGAGGTGGCAACTATGGCGGATGTCCGAAGCCAGAGTAAAGTGATGAACAGCCCGAATAAGGCAATTAGAGTTGCCGGTGAGTAGCTGACAATTAGATATTTAGCTCTAGGCGATAAACCGGCTAGGTAAGCCAAGAAGGTGCCTGGAGTGGCCGAGTGGCTTTGGTGCACCAGGAGCAATAGAGAGCTGGCCTTTAGGGCTAGCACCAAGCCAATAGCTAGGTTCGAGGTGGTAACCACAATCGAACCATGAATGCGTTTGGCCTCCCGCAGCTTTGTGGTTGAGTGAACTGCTGTCGCCTTAGGGTGAGACTTGGACTTTGATTCGGCCTTAACCTTAGTTTCAGCTTCGTCTTTAGGGGCAAGGTCTTTCTTATGGTGGTGAGGCGTAGCTATTACTTTCGCAGGAGTTGGTGGCTTTTCCGGCTTGGGAGTCGGTTTGGGCGGACTCTTAATATCGCTCATTACCCGAGCTGATTTCGGGCCGGTAACGATGGTTGGTGATTGAGTTTGAGAGGCAGGCTTGACTAAGACTTTCTTGAGCTGGAGATCAACCGCCGCTTGAGCTTCATCTGCTCCAGCCGGCTTAACAGTTGGTTGGGGGTGGCCGCAATTAACGCAAAAACTCTGCCCCTTGATGGTTACAATATTGGTTGAAGCGCAATACGGGCAAACCATTAGCACTATTTAAGCACATTTATCCCGTTATTTCGATCTGATTAAGCCGTTATCCACAGTTAGTTCGGGTAATCAAATGCTAAGTTGTTGATGTAATTTGTAGGAATGCCCAAATTAGTCAGGCGGTGGTTTTTCCGCCCTAGCAACTGCCCCAGCCGCAAAAATCGTTTTAACATTGGTCTGCCCGCGGGCATCAGTGGGAATGCCTTTTTCACTAAAATTAACATTGGCTTTTACCAAATCTAGTCCCAGATTTGGTTGCCAACCATAGGCCAGCACAATTACCTCAGCCGCTACAGCTGATACAGCTAGTCCTCCGTGGTAATTTACTTTAACTGCTTTTTGGAGTTTTTCGACACTCCCAATTCCATCAACTTTGATAATATTGACACCGGAACTTCTAACTTTAGCGGCGTCCAAAGCATCGGTTTTTTGATCACTTGGCATTAAAACTGAGACCCGACAGCCCAGCCGGGCGGCGGCCGTAGCTAGCCCTAGACCCATTGGGTCGCTGCCTAAAACTACTAGCCTAGATGGCAATTTGGTTAGGTCTTTAAAATTTACCAAGGTGTAATAACGAACCGAATTCAACCCATCGATCTCGGGTATTATCGGACTCACACCGGTCGCAACCACGAAGGCTTTGGATTCGTGGAGCACATTTCTGATTGAAATTGCATTCAGACTCGCAAAGACCGCGGGGCCAGACAAGATTGTAACTCCGCTGGACTGGAGTCGACCTTTGGTATCGAGGCGCTGAGCCTGGTTTGAGAGCTCAAGGCGCAACCAACTCATTACTTCGGCTGACTCTATACTCTGAGATTGGGCTCGTTCCAAACTGACAAGTACCAGTTCAGCCAGAGTTAACTGACCGCCCAACCAACCATCATCGACAATGGCCACCCTTTGTTTTGCGGAAAACTTGAGGGCTTGTTCGACTCCAACGGATCCGGCGCCAATAATGCAAACGTCGAAGCGATTTGGGTTGGTCGGATGTTTTAACTTAGAAAACATTTAGTCGAAGTCTATTCATAGTTACAGCTTAAGCAGGCCCTAATTTAAGCCTAACAGCTTTACTGATGGCTGACTACGGCCTAAAATGAACCTGTGACGCTACTGCACATCTATCCAATCAATGCAGCCTACATTCTGGGTGGCACCGTATTAGTGGCCCTGGTAATTTGGGGGGTTAGTAGTTATCGCAAAGTCCCAGCCCCAATCACAAAATATTTTATTCTCAGTGGCATAGGTGGAGCCGTCTTTTTTTACGCCAACTCTATCCCCTATCTCTTTACCGAAAATTTGAATGCCCTTAGGCTAGCCACAAATATTGGTGATATCGGCTATTACGGCCTGGTTTTAGTGCTGGCCCGTATTATTTGGTACATCGGTTTCTACAAGCGATTTAACTTTCTTTGGCTATTTCTGCCGACTTTGGCTCTATCCTTAGTCGTCTATTGTTTGTACGTCATAAACATCTGGAATACCACTGTAGTGCTCGAGAACGGGGCTCTGACCTATAGCTGGCCGACCCTAGCCCTCCGGCTTGATGCTCTGCTGTCGATAGTGTTTGTGGTGGCGTCCTTTTATATTTATTCGCTGTCTCGGGCCAGTCGCAGCTTAATGGGTAAACTGCGAAGTTTTGGCCTTGCCACCATTGTTCTCTCGGGTGGTGTGAGTGGGCTCTACAACACTTTGGTCTTACGCGGGCAAAATAACTCACCGACAGTTTACGGCGTCTACATTGTGGTTTTTAGCTTCTTTTTCGGCACTGTGCTATTGGGCCGCCGGCACCGTACCCCTACTAATCCTACTTAATCGAAGAATTTAGAGGTGGTGGCTTTAACCACACTACGATGGTCTTCGCTAGCATCTTTGATGGCAGGCACCCACAAGCTAAAAACTGAGCCGCGATTCAGCTGGGAGGTAAATGATAGCTTGGCGCCCAGGCGTTCAGCTAGCTTCTTGGTGATATAGAGACCCAATCCGGTGCCATTGGTTTTGCGAGTCCGATAATCTTCTGAACGGTAAAATTTGGTAAAGAGTTTTTTTCGATCAGTGACACTAATCCCAATGCCGGTGTCAGCCACGCTAAAAACCACGCCGCTAGCGTCTTCGCCTGGTTCGGCCGAAAGTGTAATGGTGCCTTTTTCGGTGTATTTGAGGGCGTTGGTAATCAAATTCTGTAAGATTTCATGAACCAAATTTGGACTCGACAAGATCGGTTTTAGTTTTGATTTGATATGGCTTTTGATGACCAGCCCCTTGGTGTGAGCTTCGGCTTGATAATCATTAACTAGTTGCTCAATTAGCTGATCGGGCTCGATCGATTCAATCTCAATCTTTAAGCGTCCCTGCTCGGCTTTAGATAGGGTTGATAGATCTTTAATCAACTGTCCCAGAAAAATAATGTTTTGGTGGGCTTGGTCGAGCAAGGTCAGGGCTTTTGCGTCAATGTGGGCGAAGTTGGGCAATAGCGCAGTTGAGAGATTAGCTTCAGCGATGGCTACGGGAGTTCTTAGTTCATGCGAAGTTACCGAAATAAATTCATCGCGTTCTTGGTCAAGCGACTTTTGCTTGGTGATGTCGCGTAGCAGTAAAATATAGCCTAGATCGCCAGTGTTGGTGCCTCGGATAGGTGCGACGCTCAAATCCAGGTTGACCGAAGAGCCATCGGCTAGCCTTAGAATTAGGTCGGTCCGCTTGAGCACGCTAGGATGGCCCATAATGGATTCAAACGGTACAGTCTGCCCCTTATCATCTTCGAGTTGGACTAATTGGGCAATCTTCGCACCGCTGAGCTGTTGATTGGTGTTAAGTAAATCTAAAGCCGCGCCATTGTAGACGGTGATTTGACCAACATTATCAATTGCCAAAACCGGATCGGCCAAGCTATTTATTAGAGTCACCATGCGCTCACGTTCGGCTTCTATTTCGTGATTAGCTCTAGCTAGTAAACTACGTTCATTGCGATCAACCCGGGTTAATCTTTCGGCCAGCACCGCTAGCGCGACTAATGCAAAGATCATGATGGCTAAGTTGGTCGCAAGGTTCAGCGACAGAACCTTGGGCTGCCAGATTGCCATAAAAGTAAGCGCCATGATTTGCCAGCCTAAGACCAGCGCAATACCACGTCCCCCATACCAATAGGCCGATGAAATAATCGTAAAAACCAGAAACAGAACGTAGGGGCTATGGATGCCGCCCGACAAATACAGCAAAACCGCAATCAAAAGATTATCGAGCACTAGAGTGGTAATTCTTGAGGCAAATAACTTCGAGCGCATCAGTCGCGAATAGCGTAAGCTATTAAATACAACAGCAGCCATGGTGGCTGCTAGCAAATATTTGTATTGAGGCTGGCTGGGTGGAAAAGTTAAAATTACAATGGCGATGGCGATCCAGCGCACATTGCGGGTCACAGTCTCATAATAAGTTTCTTTATTAGCCAGTTGAGCCTGACTGCTACTTCTCACCATCTTGGTATTAGCATAGCCGCTATCAGGGTATTTAGGCAAACAAAAAACCTCAATTGAGGCTTGAATGAGCACATGGGCTGGCCGGCCCGGGCCGAGGCTATTGCCTCAGTCCCGGAACCGGCTGCACCGAGGGTCCGCAAATGTCGCGGTTGAACGTAAGACGGAATTCGTCTTGAACCATCTCGGTAGTCAAAACGGGGCCGCCGTTGGCCGCTTCAACCCGCGCAAGGCGTTTGCGACACAGCTGGCTGTAGCGGTGATTGGCGGATCTGGCGTCGCGGCGAATGCACTCCTGCTCGGAGTAGAGCCAGCGGACCAACGTGCCCGCGCTCAGGACGGCCAAGGTCCAAAACGCCAGCCCAACCGGAAAGCTGGGGCTGTGATCGAAGGTCGAAGCTGTCGACCAAAGCATCAGGGCTCCCACCGCAACGATGGTGTTGCCGATGCCACGTCCAAAACGGCGCTTGCATTCTGTGTGCACGATGACTCCTGTGACTCGATGCTCCCGCTGGGTCTTTCCCAACAGATAAAGACTAGTATAGCACAGGAGTGTGGTATTGTCAATTGCCATAAGCATTACGACATTAGTCAAATTGCTTTATAATAACTCCATTATGCGTGTACTAGCTCGAGACGTTTCTAAACATGGCGATAAGCAGATTATGGTGCAGGGCTGGCTACACAAAAAGCGAGCCATGGGTGGTATTATGTTCGTGATTGTTCGTGATCGTAGCGGTTTAGTGCAAGCCGTGATTCACGACGTAAAAGAACAAGCTAAGTTGGATGGCATGCAAATTGGTACGGTTCTAGAACTTACTGGAAGCGTCAAATCGGATGATCGAGCCATGAATGGAGCCGAACTCCAGGACCCAAAAATTACGATCTTAGTGCCAGTCACAGAGGTTCCGCCCATTGAAATCGATAAACCGCTCAGCCATGCATCAGACAATCTTGAAACCCTATTTGAGTACCGCCCGATCGGCTTACGCAACACCCACGAAGCCGCTATTTTCAAAGTCAGGGCGGCTGTTGCTAAGGCCATTCGAGACTATTTTTACCAAAACGATTTCACCGAAATTCATACTCCCAAATTGCTGGCTGCTGCCACCGAAGGTGGAGCCGACGTTTTTAAAATCGACTACTTTGGCCGAGAAGCCACCCTGGCCCAGAGCCCTCAATTCTACAAGCAGATGATGGTCGGCGTCTATGAACGGGTTTTTGAGATTGCTCCAGTCTATCGGGCGGAACCAAGCGCCACTACCCGCCACATGACGGAATACACTTCAGTTGATGGCGAAATGGGCTTTATGGACATCGGTGATTTAGAAGCTTTTTTAAGTGGTCTAATGAACTTTGTGGTTGATGAGGTTTGGGACAAGTCTAAGACTGAATTGGACTTACTGAAAGCGCAGAAACCGGTCTTACCCAAACAAATTCCCGCTATGACCATGGCGGACATTCACGAGCACTACACTAAAGCTACTGGCACCAAAACAATTGGCGAAAAAGATTTGCGTCCCGATGAAGAGCGCTGGATTTGCGATTTTGCTCGCGAGCACCTCAAAAGCGATGCCATTTACGTGACCGATTGGCCGGCTAGCGATATGAAATTTTACCATAAAGCCCAAGCTACTAATCCGAAGCTAGCGGATCGAATAGATTTACTCTTAGGAGGCGTCGAAATTGTAACGGGCTCCACACGAGAGAATAATTATGATCAATTGGTTAAGCAGCTCAAGACCATGGCGGGAGGTGACCCGAAAAATCCCGGCTTTAAGTATTTCCTGATGGCTATGCAGGCTGGCATGCCAGCTCACGCTGGTTTTGGTTTGGGCTTGGACCGCTTGACCGAAAAGTTGCTTGGTCTGGCTAACGTTAAAGAAGCCACCCTCTTCCCCCGTGACATGAATCGTCTGACCCCTTAGTGGGAGCAGACCTCGCAGTTTTCTTCGCGCTTGGTGCCATAGACCCATGATTTGATAGCTAGTCTGCTCGGAAGTACATGGCTAAATATTGACCAGTCTAACCACCGCCGGGCCAACCAACCCGGGTAGCCCCAAAAAACCCGTAAGCGTCCCGAAACGATGCACCAGCGACCACCAATCGGAATGGCTCCAATCGGCTTTGGCGGTTTGTAGGTCGGGTTGCGCCCGGCAATGACTTTGCTAATAAAATTAGCGTCATAAATAGCGGTTTGGGCCCAGCCAGATTCTGGTGTGTCAGCACTATCACCGATCACAAAGACATTTTTGGCTGCCCTTAGTTTATTATCAACGACTACTCGCCCACCTTTTTTGGATAACTTAAATACGTCGGGATTATCGGTAAAAAACGGGTTACCGGTCACTCCAGCTGTCCAGATAACGGTGTGAGTTTTAATACTTCCCTCGGGCAGTTGCAGGTCATTAGCGGTTTCGGCTCGAACAGCTGTGTTGGTAAAGACTTTGACTCCAATAGCCTTCAAACGTTTGGTCGCCCGGCGCGAGACTTCTTCCGTTAGCGACGGCAATACCCTCGGAGCCGCTTCGACCAATGACACGTTGAATGACCTTTCAACCATATGCCTTTTACGAATGCGCTTTAAATAGGCCACCATTTCCCCGGCTAGCTCAACGCCACTAGGCCCAGCGCCGACAACGACGTAATTCAAATCGACATCTCCTGACACCAAGGCGTGATGCAGGTGATTACGCAGGCGCAGGGCGTCATCGACGGTTTTGAGGCTGTAGGAATATTCAGCTAGGCCCTCGATGCCAAAATAGGCGGTTACATTGCCAGGAGCCAAGACTGCTACGTCATAACTATAACTGCGGCCGCTTTGTCCGATGATAACTTTGGCTTTTACATCGATGGTTTTGGCGCTGTCTTCGACCACATCGACTGGCTTACGACCAAAAATACGGCTAAGCGGGACAGAAACTTCAAGAACGGAACGGCCCGTTAACGTGCGGTAAAGTGCGGCGTGGTACTCGAAACAGGGACGATTAGCCATTAAAATAACCTGATTACCCGAACGTTTACTTAAACTTAAGGCAGCTCTGACGCCGGCAAAACCACCGCCAACTACGACAATTTTCATATTGTAAGCTTAACAATATTCACAAGCGCATACTATGACAAAATAAGTTGATTAGTGGGTTCATTAACTGGTTGATAAAGCTATTGTTTGATGTTACTATTACTTGGTTCAGCCGACGCCGGAAACGATGCGCCGACGTAGCTCAATTGGTAGAGCAACGGTTTTGTAAACCGTAGGTTGGGGGTTCGATTCCTCTCGTCGGCTCCAGTTTACACATCACATGCCGGGTTACCCAAGCGGCCAACGGGGGCTGACTGTAAATCAGCTGGCTTTATGCCTTCGGGAGTTCGAATCTCTCACCCGGCACCAGGCCCAAGTAGCTCAGTGGTAGAGCACTTCCATGGTAAGGAAGGGGTCGCGAGTTCAATCCTCGCCTTGGGCTCCAGCTCGTTTTGGGCTTCAGCTTACACCAGCCCTGCCTGGTTCCAGCTTACGCCGCAAAGCCTCGCTCTCCGCACCACAAACAGCTCCTTGGTTTGTGTCGCGGTAAGAAATTCAACAGGAGAAAGTAATATGCCAAAACGAAATCGTCCATTCATCCAGCTAAGAAGCGATGAGGACCCCACAACCGTATATACGACCTCAAAGAATCCGAAGAATTCTCCGGATCGATTGGTGCTAAACAAGTATTCCAAGAAGCTCCAAAAGGTCGTAGAGTTCAAAGAGTCCAAGTAAGAGCTAGTGATACAATTGGGCTTAAGCTAATCACTAGCCCACAGAGGGGTGTAGCTCAGTTGGCTAGAGCGTCGGTCTCCAAAACCGAAGGCCGCGGGTTCGAATCCTGCCACCCCTGCCAAGAAATGTTGCTGACTATTGTCGGCGATATTTCTTGATATGAAAAGTAGGATGAGAACCCGACTGGTTCGACTAGATCGCTTACAACCCTTAAGATTAATAGCGAGCAGCTAGGGTTGGCGAAGCCAAGCCCGTATCCTGCCACCCCTGCCAGAATCGGGAGCACGACAAATCGTCGCGCTTCAGTACTGGCAAATCGAGGAGGATAATTTGAAGCTCTGGAATAAATTCCTGGTTGTTAGGCGCGACGGCACGGTGCCTGATTGGCCATACTTGGTCTTAGGCGCCAGGGATCCAGCCACTCCGGTGGCAATTCGTGCGCTGGCTGCAGAAAGTCGCCTTCTGGGTATGGATCCAGAGTACTGCGATGATCTCCTCGGCCTAGCCGATGACTTCGGGCAGTACAGGCAAGAGCATGGCGACGGTGACCCCGATGCAGGCCCGCATCGCCCAGATGACCCGGCCGTTGTGTCGCGATTCAAACGAGGTACCGACCGGCGATCAATCCGCGAGTTTGGCCAACCCCCCGACTGAACAGTCGGCACCATACACCTTGCGGTTTGCGAAAACGTTTCCACTTCGGTGGTCAACTCGCAAACTGCAAGGTGTTTTCGTATCGTATATTAGTTATGACTTCTATTAGAATGCTCTGCCAATTTATTCATTATGCATAACGCTTAAGCTCGGTTTATAATGTTTGCGATACCATAACGCGAATCGCAGAGTGGAGTTATTAGGTTTGGACGAGCAAAACGATAATAAACTGAGGCACTCACTGCCGTTTAGTAAGACGTTACTAGCTATTTTGATACTGTTGACGGCGGGGTTTGGGGCAGCCTTGCTTAGGACTACATTAGCCCAGACCGGTCCGAGTGGCCAGATTCCGTCCGACAATCCCAGCAAAGGTTTAGTTTATACTGGTTTACGAAAAGGCCCAGCTAACGGCAAATGTAAAAGTCTTTATGAGTTGCCTCAAAATAACCCGACTGAGAGCCTGACTTGCACTCATGGCCCGGATCCAGCTCCACCTGGTGTTGATGTGACTAAGCCGCGCAGCGAAGCACAACTCAGAGCCGGGGTATCGGCCGATACCACCCCACCAACAGGCACGGTTATTACGGCTGGCAATGGTTCTATTTTGTGTGATGGCGACGGCGTTAGCGGCAACCGCGTTCAAGCTATTTACGCAGTGGCCTCCGATAAAACTGACCGTTACGCCACGATTGCGCCAATGATTCAAACCTGGGCCGCTGAGGTCGATGGTGTATTCTTTGATTCAGCCGCCAAGACCGGCGGGGTTCGGCATGTCCGCTGGGTTACAGATCCATCCTGCAACTTGGTCGTCGCCCATGTCGTATTGCCACCGACCGCAGACGATTCATTTAACAGCGAGAAAAGCGCTTTGATCGGTCTGGGATATAACCTGACCACCCGAAAATACTTGGTCTGGACTGATGCCAATATTCTCTGTGGCATAGCCAACTTATCAGTTGACACCAACCCAGCCCAAACCAACTCCAATAATGGTGGCAATACCAGTGTACTGTTTGCCAGAGTCGACCAAGGTTGTTGGGGCCTAGGAACCGGGCCTGGCAGCCATATGAGCGAAGCTCATGAACTCAGCCATCTTTTAGGCGCTGTTCAGCCAGCAGCACCTCATGGTACCCCTGGCGGGCATTGCACAGATGAATCTGACACCATGTGTTACGACGATGGTACGTTAAAAACTGGCCAAGTCCTTACTTTCCCGTGTGATAACACCCAGGAACATTTATTAGATTGTAATGATGATGATTACTTTAACACTTCACCTGCTGCAGGCTCATATTTAGCTAACAACTGGGATATAAGCAACAATTCTTTCTTGATAAGTAGTAGTTCTGGTCCACCTAAGGTTGGCGATATTAATGGCGATGGTCAGGTGAACATATTTGATTTAAGTGTTCTCGCCAGTAATTATGGTTCTAATTCGGCTACGGCAGCACAAGGTGATCTAAACGGTGACCTAAGGGTCAATATATTTGATCTATCGATCTTGGCCGCTCATTGGGGAACTTAGCTTCGCTCTATTAGCTTACGGTAGTACCAGCCAAGCGTTTGGCTTTGGCATCAGTCGGATCAATTTCTAATATTCTTTGATAAGTTTCAACGGCTTTTTCACGATCATGGTTCTTAGTGTAAGCCTCAGCCAATAAACTTAGAGTCTTCTTGGATGACTCTAGGTCACTGGCTCGCTCTAGCGCCGATATGGCCTTTGAGGAGTTGGATACCTTGGTGTAAGCCCTAGCCAAAGTGACGAAGCGAGCGGCAGTTGGCTCAAACATTATTGATTTTTCGATGGCCGAGATGGCTTTGATGGCGTTATCATTTTCGAAATAAGCTAGTCCCAGATTATACCAGCCAGCGGCGCTCGGTTTTAACTGAGCTGCTATCTGGAAGCATTCAATGGCGTCGGGATAATTCTTCAGCGCCACATAGATCATGCCAAGGCGGTTGTAAGCGTGCTGATCCTTGTGATTAAGCTTTAAGACTTTGAGGTAGGCCTTCTCGGCCGCCAAATACTGCCGCTCGCCATAGAGACGATTGGCATAAGTTTCAAAATGAGCCAGCTGGGGCGATTTTTGGCTGTGCGTAACAGCTTTGGCCGCTACTGGCCGCTGCAAGTCTCTAATTGCCCTGGTTAGGATGATCACCGCCACTACGAAAAATAGCAGTTCGATCATCATAGCTCGATCGCCATGGCCTCCAATACACTACGCGCCCCAACGTTGGCCCTGATTCTAGCTTGAGCCTTTTCGATGCTAATTATCGAACCTAAAGAGGCTGGGCTTCGACTAACTTTTTTGGCTAATATTTCTATGATGGCTTGATAGTTATCGGCCATTATTGGACTAGTTAGCATTGTTAGGCGCTGGTACAGGGAGGCGGATAAAAAGTTGTTAGCAGCATCATAGAGACTTTGGCGCTCCTTCTTGGTTTCATCATCGCTGGCAAGCATCATAGCCTCACCAACTGTCGCTGGATTCAGTGCTAAAACGGCATCTGCGCTAACTTGTGAAAATTTGGTCCCTAATAAAGTCGCAATATCGGAGCGGCGGGCTGGTAAGAAATGGATGATCTGGCAGCGTGATCTAATCGTGGGTAACAACTGATCGATTTCGGTGGCTTTGATGATAATAATGGTGCTCTCTGGTGGTTCCTCTAAGGTTTTAAGTAATCGATTCTGGGCCTCTGGTGTAATGCCAGAATCACTATCTATCACCACTACCCGAGTAGTGGCTTCCGTCATTGGTCGGCTGGAAAGGGCCTGCTGCAAGGTTTGGACTTGCTCAATGCCAAGCCGTTTATCTCCTCCGGTAACTTCAATTAAATCGGGAAAGCTAGTAGCCTCAATGTTTCGACAAATTGCACAATTGTCGTCTCCGCCCTGCAAACAGTTGAGTTTTTTGGCTAAACTAATCGCTGCTTGACCGCGGCCATTGCCACTAGCACCACTAAAAATATAAGAGCCTGAGCCGCGATCAATAGCCGCCAACTGGCGTTTGGTTATGGGGTGATAAATTAATTCCACGCCCCTATTATATGCTCAACCTAGAGTTCTAAGGTAGTCTTTTAATTCCTTGGGCAGTGGGCTACTCACTTCTACCCACTTATTAGTCGGGGATCTAAATTCAAGTTTGGTAGCGTGTAAGAATTGCCTAGCTAAGCTCTGGTTGGGGTGGCCATATACTTTATCACCCACAATTGGATGTCCAATAGCGGCAAAGTGGACTCGTAACTGGTGAGTTCGACCGGTGGCGGGCCAAGCTCGGACCAATGTAGAATTCGAATAGACTTTGGCAACTTTATAGCTAGTCATAGCCGCTTTGCCAGCGGGATGGATTTTCCGCCTAGAACCACTATCAGCCGCAATCGGCAAGCTAATCTCAGCCACCGGTTTATCTAAATGTCCTTCTACCAAAGCGAGATATTCTTTTTTTACCAAATGTTTGCGGAAAGCTGCTTGCATAGCGGTTTTACCGACCTGCGATTTAGCGATAATGATTAATCCTGATGTATCGCGGTCCAAACGATGGACAATTCCGGGTCTAAGCTCATCTTTGTCAGTTGTATCATGCCTAATCAGGTCGGCAACAGTGATATCATTTGCTTGCGTCGAGGTTGGGTGGACTAATAGTCCAGCGGGCTTATCGACTACCATCACGGCCTCATCTTGGTATAAAACTTTTAGCTTACTCGAACTAGGCACAATTTTTAAGTTATTAGTCGGATGATACCTTAGTAAACTATTCAACTTGAGCATTGCACCGGCTTTAACAGCCTGATTATCAACGGTAATTTGATGCGATTTGATTAACTGTGACGCCTGATTGCGGCTAAGACCGAGCCAGGCCATCGCAACCACATCCAATCTATGTCCGGCTTCACTGACACCAACTCGGTGGCGTTTCATTTAGCGAATCAGGGCCGAAGCCTCGGTCAGATCTTTCTTTGCTCCCAGCAGAATTAAGCGATCCCCAGGGTAAATTACTTCGCTACCCGATGGCCGAACAATGCTTGAGCCATCGGAGCCGTTAATCGCAATAACCGTCGCACCATTAGAGCCTTCGACCAAAAATTTATGCTCAGCCAAGCGATGGCCGGCCAGTTCAGATTTATCGCCGACTATCATCTCTTCAACCTGTAAGTCTTTATTGCTGCCGTTGGTGTTGATGACATCCAGATAATCAACCACATTAGGCCTGAGCACCATGGAAGCCATGTGGTAACCACCAATTTGATAAGGTAGGGCAACTCGATCGGCTCCAGCTCGTTTTAATTTAAGTTCGCTTTCTTGGCGATTGGCTCTAGCTACGACGTAAACTTTGCCATTAAGTGATTTTGCTGCGAGCGTCACGAACAAGTTTAGTGAATCCTCGCCTAGGCTTGCGACCAACCCCTTAGCTCTTGAAATTCCAGCATCAAGCAATGTCCCCTCAGCGCTACTGTCGGCGCAAAAGGCCAAATAGCCAGATTCGAGAGCTTCATCGACTCTTTCTTGGTCTTTATCTATGCCAACGAAGGCGATGCCCTCAATAGCCATTTCGCGGGCGACTTGGGAGCCAACGCGTCCCAGACCGCAGACTATATAATGCCCTTTGAGTTTATCAATTTTTGCTTTCACATGTCGCTTTCGTACATTTCCACCTATTCCAATCATATATTCGGCAAACCACTTAAGCAAATAAGCAATGATGACGAGGCTGGCAATAATTAAAAAAATTAATAGCGTTTTGCCTTGCCAGGTCGCAACATCGCCATGCGGATAATGCGTTAACAGCACTAGTAAGGTGGTGTAGAGAGATAGAGCATAATTGTAATGCTCAAAGCGAGCGAAACCAAAAGTACCGACCGCCACCAGTAGAATGGAGAGTACCGAAATTCTCAGCAATGTTCGATTGCCGCGTTTGCTCACCCCTATATTATATACTGCTTATGTTCCTGATTCGACAGTGAAGCTTGAACTAGCGTTTTGAGAACTGCGAAGCCTTGCGAGCCCGTTTGAGACCAGGCTTTTTGCGTTCCTTTTCTCTTGGGTCGCGGGTTAATAGGCCAGCTTTCTTTAGGGTTGGCCGCAAGTCGGCATTGAGTTCTAGTAAGGCCCGGGCAATGGCTAATCTGGCCGCTTCGGCCTGCCCGTGTTTGCCGCCGCCACTAACTTTGATGGTAGCGTAGAGTTTAGTTTCGTTGCCAGTTTCCTTCAGTGGCTGATCGAGGGCGGCCACCAGGGTTTTGTTATTAAAGTATTCCATGACGGTCACATCATTGACCATTGTGGTGCCCTTGCCTGAGAATAAGCGAGCTGTAGCCACGGCCTCTTTGCGGCGTCCTTTGGCGTAATAATATTTAGCAGTTTCTGGCATTAGTTCGACTCCTTGGTGTCAAATGATAATGGAACCGGGGTTTGGCCGGCGTGTAAATGCTGACTAGAGGCATAGACCTTCAGGCGCTTCAGCCGATCATCGCTCAGGCGGTTTTTGGGCAGCATCCCAGCAACGGCGTGCTTTATAACCCAGCTCGGATCTTGCGCCATCTTTTGCTTCAAACTGGTTTCTTTAATCCCACCGGGGTAACCTGAGTGGTGATAATAAGTTTTGTCTTCTAGTTTATTGCCTGTTAGCTTAATTTTACTGGCGTTTATAACTACCACGAAATCGCCAGAATCCAAATGCGCCGCAAACCCTGGTTTATGCTTGCCCTGCAAAAACATAGCCAAATGGCTAGCCAACCGGCCCAGAACTTGGTCCTTGGCATCAACTAGGTACCAGGTGCGGCTAATTTCGCTAGCTTTAGGTGAGTAAGTCTTCATGACTTGGCTCCAGCAGTTTTAGCTGAGCGCTTCACGGCCGGCTTTTTGGCCGCTGGTTTGGCTTTTGGAGTCGATTCAGCTACGGCCTCAGTCTTATCATCCGGCTTAGCGGCTGGTTCGGATATCACTAAGGACAGTACCGCCATTGGCGCATTATCGCCCAAACGGTTGCTAGTTTTAATAATTCTAGTATAGCCACCGGTCCGGTCCTTGAATCGTGGGGCCAAATCGGTCATTAGTTTTTTGACCGCACTTGAACTAGTAATCTCGGCTTCGATGGATCTCCGATCGGCTAAAGTACCGCTTTTGGCCTTAGTGATTAGACGCTCCATTTCCGGTGCTACTGTTTTGGCTTTGGCTAAGGTTGTTTCAATGTGCTCATAGAGAACTAGCGAAATAATTTGGCCACGCACCAAAGCCAGTCGCTGATCGCGCTGGCGGGACAATTTACGACCATTGTAGGCGTGGCGATGCATTGCTTAAACCTCGGCCTCCTGTTTACTAAAACCTAGTTCGGCCAACTTATCTTTAACTTCATCGTAAGCTTTGGCTCCGAAGCCTTTCAGGTCCTTTAGCTCTTGATCACTCAGCCGCAGTAAGTCTTTAATGGTTTTGATGTCGTTGTTGATTAAAGCGTTACTGGTTCTGGGAGAGAAGTTAACTTCCTCGATGCTAATTTTGGCGGCATCACCTTCACTACGATCTTCTATCGCACCATCGGTTGGTTCTGGCTGAGCGTTGCCCGCCACAACCGAGAAGTGTTCTACCAAGATATCAGCAGCTTGGCTGAGGGCATCAAGGGGGCTAACGCTACCATCAGTTTCGATTTCAATGACCAAGCGATCGAGGTCGGTCATTTGACCAACGCGGGTGTTTTCGACACTGTAGCGAACCCTTTGAACGGGGCTGTAGAGAGCATCAACCGCAATCATGCCAACTTCCAGCTTTTCACTTTCTCTGGCTTCAACCGGTACATAGCCGCGGCCCTTTTCGACCTTGATTTCCATTCCAAGCTTGCTCTTCGAATTGTCTAGTGTAGCAATCAACTGATCTGGATTGATAATTTCAGCATCGGCGGTGGTTTTAATGTCTTTGGCTTTAACCTCGCCCGATCCAGATTTGGTTAGAATCAGGAATTGAGGCTCATCACTAAAGACCTTAAAGCGCAGTTTTTTAAGATTCAAAATGATTTCTACCACGTCTTCTTTGACGCCTTCAATGGTCGAAAATTCGTGTGAGACATTATCGATTTTTACGGCTGTCACGGCCGCACCACTAAGACTGGATAGAATAACGCGGCGCAAGGAATTGCCCAGCGTCATGCCATAGCCGGAATAGAGTGGCTCGATGGCAAACGTAGCTTTGTTGCCATCCTCCGAAGTGGTTTTTAATTCTGGTAGTTGGATTGGGTGTAGCACTTGGC
This sequence comes from Candidatus Saccharimonadales bacterium, assembly GCA_035480635.1. NCBI lineage: Bacteria > Candidatus Saccharimonadota > Candidatus Saccharimonadia > Saccharimonadales (SeqCode) > Saccharimonadales bacterium (SeqCode). Next base: position 16,542 of record DATIHN010000025.1, on the reverse strand, counting down.
CTCCTTATTTACCTTGAGTAGAACTCAATAATTAACTGTTCATTGATGTCGTCAACAACGTCTTCGCGCGCTGGCAGACCAGTAACTTTAACGCTTAGTTTGGCTGCGTCCAGACTCAGCCAGCGCACGTCAGGCTTAGCTGATTTCAGCACCGGTTCTAAAAGCTTAAAGTATTCGTTGGTCTGACTCTTGGGCCGCACCTTAAACTCATCGCCCGGCTTCAAGCGAATCGAGGGAATATCCACCCGACGATCGTTGAGGATGAAGTGACCGTGAGTGACTAATTGCCTGGCCGCCTGCCGACTGCCGGCGAAGCCTATGCGATAGACAGCGTTATCCAAGCGCTGTTCGAGCATTTGCAACATGATATCACCGGTTACCCCCGGCCGATGCTCAGCCTGGCCAACTAGGGTCGCAAATTGCTTTTCCAGCAAGCCGTAGAGGCGCTTAACTTTTTGCTTTTCACGGAGTTGAATAGCGTACTGGCTGGGTTTTGAGCGCAAATTAGTCTGACCGTGCTCGCCCGGGCCGTAGGGTTTTTTGGTCATAGCCTTAATAGCTTTGGGGTGCAAGGCGATTTTTTCGCGCCGCGAGCGCTTTACCACTGGCATTAGGTCTCTAGCCATTAGACTCGCCTCGGCTTTCGGGGTCGGCAACCATTGTGAGGAATGCCGGTAACGTCGCGGATACCAGTTACGGTGATACCCAGGCTCTGCAAACTGCGTATGGCGGCTTCCCGACCACTGCCAACACCTTTGACTAAGACCTCAACCTTAGTTAGACCAACATCCTTAGCACTGGTCAGGGCTCGTTCAGCGGCAATGCCAGCGGCATATGGGGTGCTTTTACGAGATCCCTTGAATCCAGCCGCACCGGAACTCGACCAACTAACTAGATTACCCTTATCGTCGGTTACTGAAATGATAGTGTTATTAAAGGTGGCCTGAATGTGCACGACACCACTAGCGATACTCTTCTTGGTGCGCTTGCGTCTGGTCGTTTTGGTTGAAGTTTGTGCCATCATAATCCTTAAGTCTTAGAAGCCGCTTTCTTACGACCACTACCCATAGTGATCTTTTTACCGCGTTTGGTCCGGGCATTCGTCTTGGTGCGCTGACCATGAACGGGCAAGTTATTTTTGTGTCTTAAGCCCGCAAAGGCGTTAATGTCTTTTAACCGCTTAATGTTCGTGCTAACCTGACGCTGTAAATCGCCTTCGACGGTGTAGGTCTTCTCGATCTCGCCTCTAATGGCGGCGATTTGGGCCTCGGTTAGATCTTTGACTCGCGCGTCACCGCTAACTTTAGCGGCAGCTAAGATTTTGCGGCTGGAAGTTACGCCAATGCCGAAAATATAGGTTAGGGCCACCTCGGCTCGTTTGCTATCTGGGATGTTAACTCCGGCGATGCGTGCCATTAGCCCTGCCTTTGTTTATGCTTAGGCGTTGGGCAAATAACATAAACCACGCCCTCACGTCGGACGACTTTGCACTTAGAACAAATTGGTTTGACGCCTGCGCGTACCTTCATGCTTTTACCTTTAGCCTATTCGGTATCTAATGCGGCCCTTTTCCAGATCATAGGGCGTCATTTCAACCATCACTTTATCCCCTGGCACAATTCGGATGTAGTGCATCCGCATTTTGCCGGAAATGTGAGCTAAAATAACATGCCCGTTCTCGAGTTCCACTTTGAACATAGCGTTCGGCAGTGTTTCGGAAACGGTGCCTTCGACCTCGATTACTTCCTTTGTATCAGACATAATTTGAGCTACAGTCCTCAATTATAGAGAAACTTTACAGAATTGTAAAGGGGTTAACGGGAGATTTTTGCTTGATTTAGTATTGAGTGGCTACCCTCACCAACGACCGTGATTTCTTTGCCATCGACTTTAATGGCCGATTCGTCGTCAATTAGATACAACTCTCGGTCAATTTTAGTAGCATATTCATTATTTGCCTCAACACTGACAAACTCTGGTGTATGGGGTGAGACCTCAAAATCAACAAAGCTCAAGCCGGTTAGATCTGTCAATCCGACAGCATTTTCGTCGCCATCATCGATTTCGGCGACCGCGATCGAGGGGGTAGCCATGATAGACCCGGCACTTACTCCAACATAAACCTTGGTCGCAATATTTTTACTGAGCCAGTCACCAAGTCCCGATTTCCTGGTCTCCTCCATAAGATAAAATGTGTTACCACCACTCACAAAAACGATGTCAACAGGGTCTAGTCTAGATTTCCAGTCGATCCCATCAGCAGCTGGGTCAACAATATCAATCCAGCTAAACCCATGCTTCTGGAGATTAGTTAGCTGGGCGATAAAGAAGTCTTTATTACCAGGCTCAAAATTCTGGGCGGTCGGTATTAGTCCAACCTTAACTGATTCGACAGGCTTATTGATCAGCGACTTCAGAGCGTCGGCGATTCCCTGGTTTCGTATGCCGGCTGACGTCAGAAGCAGCTTCACTAGTAATTCTCGTAGCTCTCAGTCACCACCAAGGCTTCGATCTGTTTCATTGTTTCAATGGCCACGCTGACCACAATGATTAGCCCGGTGCCGCCGAAGGTTAGAGTTTGAGTGTTGGTAAAGTGTTGGGCGATGAACGGCAGAATGGCGATAAGGCCTAAGCCAACTGCACCGGCCAAGGTTATGCGGTTTAGAAGTTTGCGCAGGTAACTAGCCGTTTGGCCACCGGGGCGAATGCCAGGAATGAAGCCGCCCTGCTTTTGCAGGTTCTCGGCAATTTCATCGGGGTTAAAGACGATGGCGGTATAAAAGTAGGTAAAGACCACTACCAGCATGAAGTAAATAACGGCGTACCACGGGTTATTAGGATTAAATACTGCTGTTAGCCAATGGGCAAACGATGATAACCACTGACTAGATGCGTTTGAGAATATTTGCCCGACAAAACCGGGGATGGTCAGGAATGCCAGCGCAAAAATGATTGGGATGACGCCGGCGGTGATAACTCTAAGCGGCAAATGAGTATCAACGCCGCCGTAGACTCGACTACCGCGAACCCTCCTGGCATAAGAGACAGGGATGTTACGCTGGCCTTCGTTTAGAATAACTACGAAGTAAATGACTGCTAGAGCCAGGGCCACGAAGAAGCCTAGGGTTAGGATTTTGCCGGTATCGTTTTGAGCTAGCGAAAAGAACTGTCCGGCACTAGAAGGCAAACGGGCCACAATACCTGCAAAAATGATTAGCGAGATCCCGTTACCAATGCCTTTATCAGTAATGATTTCGCCCAGCCACATCAGCAGCATGGTGCCGGCGGTAATAGTAATAACCATTAGCAACCACTGGGATAGCGACGGGTGACCGATCAGATCAGTCTGAGCCACCCGCTTTGAGGTCTGCTGAACCAAGAAGATCATGGCCACCGACTGAATCAAAGCTAGCGGCAGAGTCAGCATTCTAGTGTATTGGTTAATTTGTTGTCGACCACGTTCGCCTTCTTTGGCTAAAGCTTCCAGTTTAGGCAATGCTTGCTGCAGCAGCTGCATAATGATCGAAGCATTAATGAAGGGGCCAACTCCCATCATAATGATCGAAAAGTTAGTCAGGGCCCCACCAGAGAAGAGATCGGCAAAACCGAGCAGTTTATTAGAGTTAAATAGAGTCCGTAAGAAAGTTGTCAGCGCCACATTATTAGGCACCGGCACTGGCACATGGGCCAGAAACCGAAAGGCCACCAGCAGACCCAGTACTACTAGGACCCGCTTGCGGATGTCGCTGGAGCGATAAACTTGCTTGATAATGCCTAGATTCATTATGGTTTGGTAGTTGAACTTAGCAGTTCAATTGTACCACCGGCGGCTTCAACCTTGGCTTTGGCCTGTATCGTCATGGCTTGGACTTTGAAACTCAGTTTGCGCTCAATTTTACCATCACCCAAAATCTTGACCGGTTTGGTGCTGGATTTAACCAACTTAGCCTGGGCTAGAGTATCGGGAGTAATTTGGGTACCTTTGACCGAATCCAATTGATTCAAATTGACCTCTTGGTAGTCGATCCGGTTAATGCTGGTAAAGCCGCGCTTTTTCGGTAAGCGCTTGGCTAGCGGATTCTGACCACCCTCAAAACCCAATCGCACGCCACCGCCACTACGGGAATTTTGGCCTTTGGTGCCGCGACCAGCGGTTTTGCCATGGCCCGAACTAATGCCTCGTCCAACCCGCTTGCGCGACTTGTGAGCGCTAGCTGCTAGCTCATGCGGTTTCATGACTTAGGCTCCTTGGATGCAGCCTTCGGCTTCTTGGCTACTGTTTTAGTGGTGGCTTTTTTGGCAGTAGTTTTCTTAGCTAGCGGTTTTTTGGTCGCTGGTTTAGACTCAGCTTTCTCAGGCTTATTAGCTGAGTCAGCTAATAGTGAATCGGCCTTAACTACAGCTGGTTTGTTGGCGTTTTTAACGGAATAGACCGGTCCAGTTTGAAGTTGGCTCAGAGCCATAACGGTGGCATAAGCATTGTTAACTTTATTAGCCGAACCAAATGATTTAGTCAGCAGGTCATGGATGCCAGCGGCTTCCACCACGCTGCGGACCGCCCCACCAGCTATGACGCCGGTGCCTTCGCTGGCCGGTTTGAGCATAACTTCAGCCCCACAGAAGCGCACATTGACCTCGTGAGGAATGGTTGTACCCTTCATCGGCACTTGGACCAAGCTCTTTTTGGCAATGGCAACAGCCTTAGCGATCGAAGTCATGACCTCGGAGCCTTTACCAACCCCCACGCCAACTCGGCCTTTACCATCGCCGACTACCACAATGCTGCGGAAACGGAAGCGCCGACCGCCCTTCACTACTCTAGCCACACGATCGATCGAAATAACACGTTCTTCGAACTCTTTGACTGTTTCGATCATAGCCATTAGAACTCCAGTCCACCTTTGCGAGCCGCTGTGGCCAAGGCATTTAGTCTTTGAGCATAAATCCGGCCGCCTCGATCAAAGACCACGGTCTTGATCTTGGCCTTTTTGGCTGCCTCGGCGATGCGCGCACCAACCAGCTCGGCCTTTTTGACCATCGAGCCACTCACCTCAGCAGTCTGGGTTGAAGCGTAGGCTAAAGTCTGGCCTTTAGTATCATCAATCAATTGAGCGACAATGTGGCGGTTACTGATACTTGCGACCAAGCGAGGTCGGCTCCCCGTGCCACTAATTTTGGCTCGGATGCGTTGCTTTTGCTGAATTTTGGTCGTAGTTTGCATAGTTTAACCTTTAGTAGCTGCCTTACCAGCCTTACGCCGAATAGTCTCTTCGACGTATTTAATGCCTTTGCCCTTGTAAGGCTCGGGTTTTTTGAGTGATCGGATATTAGCTGCCACTTGTCCAACCAATTGCTTATCATAGCCACTAATGGTCACGACGTTTTTTTCGACGCTCGCAGTGATGCCTGCCGGCAACTTAACTTCGATCGGGTGGGAAAAGCCGAGTGTTAAATTTAGGACCTCTCCAGCCACATTGGCTCGGTAGCCAACGCCATTGATTTCGAGTTTGCGCTCAAAACCAGATTCAACCCCACTAACCATATTGGCAATCAGAGTCCGCATTAGCCCGAAATAGGCCTGAGCTTCGTTGTGCCCCCGTTTGATCGAGACTTGGATCTGGCTCTCGGTCTGTTCAACTTTGAGTCCCGTCAAGATGGTTTGTTCAAGTGATCCTTTTGGCCCTTTGACGTGGACCACGCTAGCATCGATCTCAACTTCGACTCCGGCGGGGACATTAATTGGTGATTTTCCAATTCGGCTCATCTTACCACACCTGACAGATTAATTCACCGCCCAAACCTTGGCGTCTAGCTTCGTGTCCGGCCATTAGGCCGTGTGAGGTCGAAACAATCACCAGACCACGCCCGGAAAGCACGGTTGGGATCTGTTTGCTAGCTAAATAAACTCGGCGTCCCGGTTTAGACACCCGCGTAACTTTGGAAACTGGTCGCTGCCCACCCAAGTCAATCTCGATCATTTTGGTTGGTACTTGTCCGCTGACTTTGTATCCACCAATAAAGTGCTGATCAGCCAAAATTTTAGCAATAGCCTCTTTAATGCCGGAGTGCGGCACCAAAATGGAGCTCCGCCCGGCCATTAGGCCGTTGCGAATTCTAGTTAACATATCTGCAATTGGATCTGTCATCTTGAGCTCCTTACCAACTAGCCTTAGTTACACCCGGGATCTGACCGCGAGAGGCATATTCACGAAAACAAATCCGGCAAAGTCCGAATTTACGGATATAGGCCCGGGGGCGACCACAAACCTTGCAGCGGTTTTGCTGGCGGGTGGAGTATTTGGGCTTTCTAGCCGCTCTTACGATCATCGATGTTTTAGCCATTATCTCTCCTAAACGGGAACCCGATTAGTTCCATTAGTTTTTGACCCTCAGCTTGAGTTTTAGCAGTCGTAATAATATTGACCTGCAAACTATGACTCTTGGAGGCGTCCTCGTAGGTGACTTCTGGGAAAATTGTCTGATCTGTAATGCCTAAGCTGTAGTTGCCGTGGGCGTCAAAAGCCGTCGGGCTAATACCGCGGAAGTCACGGATGCGCGGCAGAGTCACCGCCACTAAACGATCAAGGAAAGCATACATGCGCTCACCGCGCAGCGTCGTCATAGCTCCGATAGCATTACCTTCGCGCAGTTTAAAGGCCGCCACGCTCTTTTTAGCTTTAGTGGTAACCGGGGCCTGACCACTGACCGTCGCTAGCGTTGCAACAACTGCTTCTAAATGTTTGGAATCAGCCGTGGCTCGGCCCACGCCAGCGTTAATGATGACCTTTTCAACGCGAGGGACTTGGTTGATGTTACCATAGCCAAATTCGCTGATCAGAGCCGGCACGATTTCTTTAATGTAGCGTTCTTTTAAGCGATTCATCTTATTTCACCACGTTCCCGCATTTTTTACAGATACGTTCTTTGGTTTTACCAAGGCTGTAGCCAATCCTGGTTGGTTTCTTACAACTGGGGCACACCAGCGCCACCTTGCCATCTGGCATTGGTCTGGTAATTTCGAGGATCCCGCCCCGGGGGTTTTTGTTGGAAGGCTTGGTGTGACGTTTTACTATGTTAATGCCCTCGACCACGATTTGGTGATTGGCTGGCAAGACTCGTGTGATTTCACCAGTTTTACCCTTGTCTTTGCCAGCTAGAACCATGATCTTGTCGCTTTTTTTTAACTTCATCACAGGACCTCCGGGGCGAGCGAAATAATCTTCATGTAACCGCCGTCGCGCAATTCTCGAGCGATCGGGCCAAAAATGCGTGTACCCCTGGGGTTACCACTTTTATCAATCAAAACGGCGGCGTTTTCGTCGAATCGAATAACGGTCCCATCGGCGCGCTTGGCTGGATGTTTGGTCCGAACCACCACAGCCTGGACAACTTCCTTTTTCTTGACCGCAGCCCCCGGCATAGCTACTTTAACGCTAGCGGTGATGACATCACCCACCAGGGCATAGCGCCGCCTAGAACCGCCCAGCACTCGAATGCAGAGAAGCTCTTTGGCTCCGCTGTTGTCGGCGACTTTTAACCTGGTTTCCTGTTGGATCATCTTAACCTTCTAGCTCCTCGGTTGTCAGTTTGCGCGCAACCACCCAACGCTTGTGGCGGCTCAGGGGGCGGGACTCGGTAATTTCAACCAAATCGCCAACCTTAAAAGCCTCGGCCTCATCATGAGCCTGATATTTTTTGGTAATCGTGAACTTCTTGCGGTAAACCGGATGTTCTTTAACCTGACCCACAGCTACCACCACGGTTTTGCTCATTTTATCGGACACGACTTGGCCTTGCAACGTTCTTGCCATCTTAGTTCTCCTCCCCGCCCAGTTGGCGTTGTCTGGCGACGGTCAAAGCCCTGGCTAATTGCTTACGAGCTGCTAGCACCGCTTTGACGTTTTTACTCTCTTTGGTGCGATTCTCAATCACTAGTTCAGCAATCCGCTTGCGACTATCAGCCACCAACACCTGCAAGTCTTTATCGTTTTTAGTAGCAATATCTGCGATTTTCATGATTGCTCCTCGCCTGGTACATGACGCACCAAAAACTTGGTTTTCATCGGTAATTTGTGGGCCGCTAGGCGCATGGCTTCTCTGGCCACATCCTCGGGCACACCAGACATTTCGAACATAATTCGGCCTGGTTTGACTCTAGCTGCATAATGATCAACCGCACCCTTGCCGCTACCCATGCGGACTTCGGCGGGTTTAGAGGTAATCGGTACATCTGGGAACACTCGGATCCAAATTTTACCACCGCGTTTGATGTAGCGAGTCATAGCTCGCCGGGCAGCTTCGATCTGGCGCGAACTGATCCTCTCACCGGTCTCAGCTTTCAGCGCAAATTGGCCGAAGTTAATTTCGCTACCTCTCGTAGCCACTCCGCGCAAGCGCCCCTTTTGCTGCTTGCGATATTTAGTTTTGCGCGGGATTAACATATTATTTCCCCGCTTCCTTATAAATCCAAACCTTGACGCCAATGGTGCCATAAGTCGTTTTAGCCAGCGCCTGGCCAAAATCAATGTCGGCCCGAATGGTATGCAGGGGGATAGAGCCGTTGGAAATAGTTTCCCGCCTGGCCATTTCGGCCCCGTTTAAGCGCCCAGCCACGGTAATTTTGGCGCCGTTTGCCCCCGATTTCAGGGCGTTTTCGATCGACATCTTCATGGCTCGGCGGAAGGAAATTCGACGTTCCAATTGAGATGCCACGTTTTCGGCCACCAAGACGGCGTTAGTTTCGGGGCGTTTAACCTCTTCGATGGCCACCTTGATATTGGCGGCAGCGATTTTGGTCAGAATATTCTTGAGTTCCTCAGCGCCAGCCCCACCGCGGCCAATGACCACGCCAGGTTTGGAGGTATAAATAGTCACGACCAGTAAATTGGGTGAGCGCTCAATATCAATTCGAGCGACGCCAGCCCGTTTGCCTAGCTTACGTTCAGCGGCCCGGCGCAATTTGATATCTTGCACCAGGAAGTTGGCATAGTCTTTATCGGCAAACCACTTGGACTGCCAGTCTTTGGTAACCTGCAAGCGCATACTAACTGGATTGACTTTATGACCCATTATTTGGCCTCCGCCGGTTTGACATTGGTTTTGGCGGTTCGGCTGGGCTTGGCTGCGGTTTTAGCCGCGATAGGTGCCTTGGGCTTAGTCTCGGTTTCAGCTGCACCACTATCGTTTAAGATGACTGTAATATGGCTGGTTCGCTTCAAAACTCGATTGGCTTGGCCACGGGACCGGCGGCGGATGCGCTTAAGGGTTGGCCCGGCACCAACCAGGACTGATTCGACCACCAAATCACGTGATTTCAAGTTCAAATTATTCTCAGCATTAGCCACGGCCGAATCTAAGACTTTACCAATCGTAACGGTGGCAGCCTTGTTGGTTTGGGCAAGCGTCAGTTTGGCTTGGGCCACGCTCTGACCGCGCACCAAAGCCGCTACCAGCGAGACTTTGCGAGGCGAGGTTCTAATCATTTTGGCTTTGGCTATAGCTTTCATCGTTTCTGATCCTTAGCTAGCTTACCGCCATGCCCTCGGAATTTGCGAGTTGGCGAAAATTCACCCAATTTGTGTCCGACCATGTTTTCGCTGATAAAGACCGGGACATGGACTTTGCCGTTATGAACAGCGATGGTTCGTCCGACCATTTCCGGTGCTACTGTCGAGGCCCTCGCCCAAGTTTTGAGAACGGTTTTATCGGAGGCAGCCAAAGCCTCTACCTTTTTCAGTAGCTTGGCATCAACATATGGGCCTTTTTTGAGTGAACGACTCATTAGCGTCTCCGGCCTTCCTTGCGCCCGCGCACAATCATGGCATTGGTTAACTTACGGCGGCGGGTTTTGTAACCCAAAGCTGGTTTACCCCAAGGGGTTGTTGGCCCACGGCGCAATCCAATATCGTGAGCGCCCTCGCCGCCACCATGCGGATGGTCGACTGGGTTCATGGCCTTACCGCGGACAGCCGGGCGCCAGCCTAAGCGGCGGCGGCGACCAGCACTACCGTATTTAATATTTTGGTGTGACTCGTTGCCAACGTTCCCAAGGGTAGCGCTACAGTTCTGATTAATCAAGCGAACTTCACCACTGGGCAGTTTAACCTGGCAGAATTCGCCTTCTTTAGCCACCAGCTGGGCTCTGGCACCAGCACTGCGAACCAATTGGCCGCCGCGACCCAGGGTAAGTTCAATGTTATAAATGCTCGATCCCACCGGCATAGCTTTCAGCGGCAGTCGGTTTCCGGCGCGAATCGGGGCTTTTTCGCCAGTTGAGAGTTTGTCACCAACTTTCATGTTGGCTCCCGCTAACACGTAGGCCTTTTGGCCACCTTCAGCTTGCACTAATGCAATCCGAGCGCTGCGATTGGGGTCATATTCAATCGCTACCACTTTGGCTTCGGGCCAGAGGGCCTTAAAATCAACTAAGCGGTAAAAGTTTTTAACACCCGCTCCCCGATGGCGAACAGTGATTCGGCCTTGGTTGTTTCGTCCGGTACCGGCCTTTTTAACTACTAAAAGCGACTTTTGTGGGCGCTTTTTGGTAATAGTCGAAGTATCGGCGCTAGTCATACCGCGGCGGGCTGGAGTGGTTGGGTTGTAGAGCTTAATAGCCATTACTTAGCTCCCTCAAAGAGTTTGATGCTATCGCCCTTTTTTAGCGTTACAATGGCTTTTTTGACGTCAGCACGGCGGCCACTCTGGCGCTTGAACTGTTTGACCTTGCCTTTGGTAATCAGCATATTAACGTCCGTGACCTTAACCTTAAAGGCGGCTTCAACAGCATGAGCCACTTCGACTTTGTTGGTAGCAGTTGGAACTTCGAAAACGTATTTGCCAGCCTCGGCTTGAGCAATAGCTTTTTCGCTAATTTTGGGTGTCAGAATTAAACTCATTTGGCCTTTTCCGCCTTGGGGGCTGGTTTGGGAGTGGCTTTAGTTGCTGGTTTTTGGGCAGTTGGCTCGGTTTGATCTTTCGGGGCCTTAGCCTTCTCCCCTAACCACTGCTCAATCAATTCGATGGCTTTCTTGGTCATAATTAGGCTATCGGCATTCATAACATCAAAGACATTCAAGTAATTGGCTTGAACCAGCGTGACTCCTGGGATATTGCGCAGCGCTTGATCAAGTTTGGCGGTCTTATCGTCAGCCACCACTAACACTCGGCGAGTGGCACCCAGTTTAGCCAGCAAGCTAGCAGCATCTTTGGTTTTACCAGTCAAATTCAGCTCTTCGATGATGATGATGCGGTCTTGGGCGGCCTTGAGGCTAAGAGCTTGCCGAATGGCGGCTCGCTTCATTTTGATCGGTTGCTGGACAATGTGATTTTCGACACCGGTTGGACCAAAAACCACTCCGCCGCCGCGCCAGTTGGGCACGCGGATTGAACCAACCCGGGCCCGACCGGTGCCTTTTTGACGCCAAGGTTTCTTACCGCCACCGCGAACCAGGCCTCGCGTCAAGGTAGTCGGTTGAGCGCTGCGGCCATTACTGAGATAAGCATTGTAGGCCTGAGCCACCAATTGCTGGTTGGCTTCGACCCCGAAAATAGCTTTATCTAAGGCTACGGCTTCGGCCTGCTTGGTTCCGGTTTTACTGTAAGCTTGAACCTTAACCATCACAGACCTCTGACCACCACTAAGCCTTTGCGGGGTCCAGGCACTGCTCCACGCAGACCGATGACGCCAAGTTTAGGATCAACTAATGCAACGGTTAGGTTTTTGGTTGTAACTTGAGAGTGTCCCATTTGGCCAGCCATCTTCATACCTTTAAAAACGTGTTGGGGATAGCCCGAACCAATCGATCCAGGGGCGCGGTAATTGTGCGAGCCATGGGTTTTGGGGCCGGTGTGAAAATTGTGCCGCTTGATGGTACCGGCAAAACCTTTGCCTTTGGAGGTACCGCTGACTTGAACCTTATCACCAACTTCGAAAATGCTAGCTTCGAGCTTGGTGCCAACTTTCAAGGCGGCTTCGCCCTCAGGCAGGGCTGGCAAGCGAATTTCCTTCATATACTTGGGAGTTGTACCAGCCTTTTTGCTATGTCCGACTAGAGATTTACCCGGCTTTTTGGCCGCACCAAAGCCAAGTTGGACCGCCAAGTAGCCATCGCGATCAGGCTGCTTGATTTGGGTGACAACACAAGGACCAGCCTCAATGACAGTAACCGGCACGACATTGCCGCTTGCATCGAAGATTTGGGTCATTCCAACTTTTTTTCCGAGTAGGGCTTTCATAGATTTAGGCACAAATAAGGCTGGTAATTGGCCGGTTCCCAACTTCGCGCAGGGCTACGCTGGGCCTCTCCATTCACCAGTAAATATTCCTTCTTAATTTAAGAGAAGTACTGGACTTCTCGAACTTGGCTACCAAGAGAGTCTATCAGCTTTGAGGGATTGCGTCAACAGCTTTAAAAAGCATTGGCCCCCGCCATCGTTTAGACAGCGGGGGCTTGAGTTACTTCTGGCCCAACATTCCGATTCGTTTGGCCTGGGCGCAGCGGTACCCGAGGGCGTACCAATCACTGGTGTTTGGCGGTGGTTCGATGCCTTTACACCAATGGTGAAAACCCAGGTCCCATTCCCCGATGGCATTGTCGCGCTGTAAACCGGGCGGGTACTGCTCGGGACAGTCCTCTGAGTGGGTGGGGTTGTCTCGGCCACAGTAGTAGCAGCCGCGACTGAGGTTGACTGCATCGGTCATGGCGTCTCCGTTCGGTTGGCGGACGATCTATGTCTCAGAAACCCAGCTCGGACGGTGGGTTCTAGCGAACTCCAGGACTTGTTTAGCCTCAGCGTCTATGCCGCTGTTGGCTTTTAGAAAGTCATACCCCACTTGCCAGACTTCCCGCTCCCCGACACTGCAAATACGCTTGAGAACCTCTACAAGTTCATTTGTGACAGCCATTTTCCGTAGGCGGTTGAGCCCGCAACGAATTTGGGAGACGAGCAGTAAAACTTGAGACTCGTCTTCGTAGAGTGCGGCCGGCTGCAAAAATGTCATCGCCTGACGATACAAACCCCGCTTGTAGAAGCTTTTCCCGAGGATGGCTTTCGCCTTGATGCCATCGGGATTCAAATCAAGCGCCCTTCTTGCGATCCTTTCAGCACTGTCGTACGCCTCGGAAGTAAGCGCCAACTCAGCTTCAGCTAGCTCTGCCTGGTAGCGTTCGAGTTCCGTCTCGGAGGGCATTGTGGCCCCTTTCAAAAGAACATGGCGCTTTTGCTGCGCCACCTTGGCACCTACTCTACCACTTTACTATTATTTGAGCAATAAATATTTGACAGCAAAAAAGCCCAGCGATATGGCTGAGCTTATGCCAAAGAGGTTTCTCTGCCGTTGGCCAAGCCCAGAATGCTGGGTTTAGCTAAGAGCAGTGAAAGGTGCAACTGTTTAGGGTCCAGTAGCACGACCACCGGTTTTAAGCCTCGGTGGGCCTTACCGACTGCGGAAGTATCTCAGAGATTTCTCGATCTCTTCGATGCACTCGCTGCGGTGCGGTTCTTTGACGTCTTCGAAGTTACCATTCTTTATTGCTGCTTCCACACCAATGAGACAGAAGTAACAATTGTACGACCAATGTCGTTTTCCGATTGGAGCTTCGGGTTTGTCGCAAACCCATCCCCTAACTTCGTTTCCGACTTCGTGGTCGCAGGGGTATTTGCTATCGCCGGGATGGTAATGGCTTGCAATAGCCTGGAACTCACAGTTTCTGACGTGGCAGATAAGCATCTCCACATTTCACCTTTCAGGTACCCTCGCCTCTTCGGCAAGTGGAGCTATCATAACACACTTTGTTGACTTTTACAATGTTTTGAGTTAAAATAGGGTTATGAAATTGATCGAACGCATCCAATCTATCCGCACAGCTGAATTATTGATTATCTATGTAGCGCTGTTTGGGCTATACGTCATCATCCCCTTTGAGATTATCCATAGCCTAATCAGCCCTGCCATGCTAATTCTAATGGCCGTGGTTTTCATCAACGCCTTAGGCTATTTAAAACAGTCTTAAAACGAAATACCTAGGAATACGCCGAAGCCGGCTAGCCCCAATAGGGCCGCTACTAGCAGCACGGCGTATTCAATTTTGCGATCGATGCGAAAGTGTTCGTGAGTGCTAAATATGACACCGAGGATCAACCCAATCGGCACCACGGTGCGGCCGTTAATTTTCAGCCAGATGGTTCCTAGGGTGAAATAGAGTAATAACTTTAAAAAATAGACGCTATCAGCTTCGACTTTGGCAACTTTTTTGGGCATAACCTTTTGAACTTAACTGGGCTAAGCGTAACAATTATGTCTTAGGCTTGTCAACCTTTGGGCCCACATCCGGCTGGTAGAATTTTTGATCCTCTAGACCCTCGGGCATGAAGCCTTTGGCGTGCTCAAAGCCCGGTTCCCATTTGTAGTCTTTGCCGTAATCAAGTTGTTTCATCAACTTGGTCGGGGCATTGCGCAAATGTAGCGGTACTTCGGCTAAAGGGTTGTCCTTAGCGGCTTTAGTGGCAGCCCCAAGGGCATTGGTAGCGGCTCGCGATTTAGGGGCTGTCGCTAGATAAATCGTAGCATGACTCAAATTTAGCTGGCACTCGGGCAGGCCAATGCGTTCCACCGCCTGGAATGTAGCAACGGCCAGCGGCAGGGCGGCTGCGTCAGCTAAGCCAACGTCTTCGGATGCAAAAATGACCAAGCGCCGGGCAATAAATTTGGGGTCCTCGCCGCCTTCCAGCATCCGCGCTAGATAAAACAAGGCGGCATCGCTATCACCGCCCCGCATCGATTTGATGTAAGCCGAAATTAAGTTGTAGTGGTATTCACCGCTTTTGTCGTAGCGTAAACTGGTTTTTTGCAAGGCTTGCTTGATGATATCGGTTTTAATGGTGCCACCACTCAAGCTAGCAGCCGTTTCCAACCCGTTTAGTGCTACCCGTGCATCACCGGCCGAGAGTTCAGCTAAGAGTTCGGCGGCCTTTTCGTCCAACTGTTTGCCCGGCAGTTCTTTAATGGCCCGATGAATTATTTTAATAAGATCCAAAGTTGAAAGCGGTTCTAGCACCACCACCCGCGTGCGGGACAACAAAGGCCCAATGACTTCAAATGACGGGTTTTCGGTAGTCGCACCAATCAAGATAATTGTGCCAGTTTCAACGTGAGGTAAAAAAGCGTCCTGCTGAGCCTTATTAAAGCGGTGAATTTCATCGACGAACAAAATCGTCTGCTGACCGAGTTTTTGGCGCTGTTTGGCCCGTTCAATAACTTGTTTGACCTCTGGCAAGCCGGAAGTAACCGCACTGAGTTCTTCAAACGCATAATCGCCACTGGCGGCAATAATGCGAGCAATCGTAGTCTTGCCACTACCCGGCGGCCCCCACAGGATCATGCTAGTCGGCTGATGCTTTTTGATAACGGCGCTTAAAAACTGGTTTTGACCGAGCAAATGCTCTTGACCAATAACATCTTCGAGATTCTTAGGGCGGATGCGATCAGCCAGCGGTTTTTGAGCGGTTTCTTCAAACAGATTCATAAGGTGATTATACCCTTGGGCGGCGAATCGCGAGAGCATGAGCGTTTATAAAAAGAAGTGCCGGAGTTTTCGTACCCGGCTGGTCCGCGACCGAAATCACAAACCTTACGCTCTTTTTTGGGCCTACGCCACAGGTGAAGGATAAGAGTAACCTGCCGAGTCAGCGCGCCTAGGACGCCCCTTCTCGGCCCTATAGTCCAAGTGTGCGGAGTGATTACCGCTCGCCTTTTCCAGTTCTGCAGAACTGGGCCTATGCTTCTTGGCAAGCAATAAGCGGGCTTGGTGCCGAGTTTCGTACCGGCGGGCCACTACAGCTGAGCTGCGGCCTTTACGGGAACCAGGTGGCCTCTCAGGCAACCACAAGGTCCAAGGTGCGCCCTGCGGCGCAAGAAATTTCAGCGGTTAACCCGCTCCCCGAGAACTACAGCTCTTTTGGTAGGCTGCTCACCCCGTAACAAGCTTGGCGGCTAGGTTACGGTACTACCATCTCTCGCCTCTTAGTAACGGGCCTCCCAGAGATGGTTGGGAGATTTTGCCCACATGTTCAGCCGCCGCTTACGCCGCGACTGAGTGTTTGAATATTAGCATATAAGTGAAGCTTTGTCAACTACTTTTTTTGTCATGTTAAGCGTGTCGAAACATCTAATGCGCATGAGATCCTTCGACTTCGCTCAGGATGACAATTTGGCTATTCGGTCTTGGTGGTTGGGGCTTCGCTAACGACATCACCGGGACTTTCGGCCGTGATGGGTTCTTTAGAACCCTCATCAACCGCTTTGATTAATGCGTCTTCGAGCTTATCGCCCGGGCTGCGGCGGGCACTGCCGCTTGAACTTGATCCACCGGTGCGGCCGCGGTTCTTTTTATACTCGAGCTCTTTACGCATATTGCTAATAAAATCAATGCGTTCGCGGGCAGCACCTTTAAGCAGGCTGGAATATTGGCGCAGGTTCGGTACGAGTAGCGCCTGAAGTTTGTTCTGGGCGTAGAGATAATTAACTAAGCCGTGGAAGTCGCC
>DATIHN010000024.1 GCA_035480635.1 Candidatus Saccharimonadales bacterium | reverse complement strand
TCGTTGACCGTTATGGGTTATATATCGAAAGCTAGAGACGTAGATTTTAAGAATTTGAATTTAACAGACTTGACCCAAGGGCAAGTAATAAATCTCCTTTTCGGAAACCGAGTTGACGTATCAGGTGCAAAAGTTCCCGACAGCCTGAAAAAGGAGTTTACCAAAAGAGTTATGCCTTACTTACCAAGAATTGCTAATGAAGCAATTTACCAAGACAAGGACCTTGGCGTATTGTCATTGAATAGTTTGGAGCAAAGAGCCAGCTTATTAGAGAAGATGCATGGAGACTCATGGAGAGGGACTGAAGAAGGAGCAAGGATCGAGAACGTGCTGAACACGGTATTTGTTGGAGAACACTTCTCAAAAGCTATTTCGTCAACGAAGTACCGCTTCATTGTCTTTACGCTGCATGAAAAGTATAAGAAAGAACCATCAAAGGTTGCCTGGAATACTATTCTTTCGATTGATAACTACACTGAGCAGTAGCCCAGCTTTGTTATACTTACGGCATGTCAGATTGGCTGAAAATTATATTGACAGCGGCAGCCACGCTTATTGGTGGAATGATTCTATTTGTGTTCGCAGAATTTGCGAGAGCATTAGTATTAACACCTCTATATAAGTACAGAGAGCAAGTGCAGTTAGTTTTAGACAGGTTAGATTATTATTCGAATCGTCTAACAAACTTCTTTCCCGATGAACCTAGTGAGCAAGAGAGACAACTTATCAAACAGATCGAATCTGATCTACGTTCTGCTGCTACTCAGTTAAAGTCAAAGTATATGAGCATAACTTGGCGAAAATCATTGATTTTGATTAGGATAATTCCATCCCAAGACAAGGTAAATGAAGCATATCAGTCCCTAATTTACTTACATAACTCAATCCTATACAAGGGGCAAGTTGATGAACATAATAATGCAAAAACAAATAACGAAAAAATTGAATTAGTTAAGAATGCACTATTAATGAACTGATAAAATAGTTCTAACTTCCATCACCGTTTGGAGCCAATATGCTTATGCTTAAACGGCCGAAGGGTCGTTTTTGTTATACTTACGGAATGAGTGAAGTGGTTGCAGGCCAAGAAGAAAATGCAGAGTTCTCTGGCAAGTCTCTTGCAGACGTCCTAATTGAAGAGAGCCCTACCCAAGAACAGATACGTCACCAATTATCCTCATCCGAGATGCTAAAGCCAGAAAACTTAAAAGTCCGGGTAGATGAGGCTTTGGAACGATGTGATTTCATTACTACACCAGAGTTAAAAACTTCAGTGGAGGGCTTTTATGCCGATCATTACGGCTTGGCTTCAGACGTAGAATCGCTATTGAAAGAAGATCCTCATGTAGTGGAATCTGATGTTGCTGAGCGCCGTAGCAAACTTGAGGAAATTGCCGCCACAGCACCCTTAAAGGGTGAGGAATTACAGCTGAGTATTAATAGCATTATTGAGCACGGCAATATGCCGCCAGCTATATGTAATATTATTCGATCCTATATGGCTATCATTCGGTTAGGACGCCTGGATAACCCCGATGATTCAAATCTCGAAAGGGCTGAACTTATGCTCATGGCAAAAGCAGTCGAAGCACTTTTTAATGAGCCAAGCGTTGCCGTTACTACAGTCGGAGATAAAGAAAGGAGCCTCATTAAGTCTGTAGCTTCCGAAGTACTAGAGAAAGCAGATTCCTCTGGCATGTTTGATAAAGCAGGTAAGACTCTTGGACTCAACCCCCCACGATACTTGAACACATCTTTGTTGAAAAACCCTCTATTAGTTCTAAACGGTGCTCAGGAAACTTTTTGGAAGGACACACGTTATGCTGGCCAACTGCTCTTTCATTCATCAAGTGAAATGCTAGAAACTCGTGGGCAGGGCAAGATTATGCCCCGTAGGATGCAGAGACGGGCGAAAGGTGAATTTCATGCTGCCACAGCAGGAGAACTTAATGGCCATATTCATTCTCCTACTACGCACTGGAGTGAACTATACGATTCTGCCGGCTACAAGGGCGGAGGCAGGGCACCAGGCACGATTGCTATGCCACTATGGGAGATTATTAAGGCAGCTCCTTATGGCAGAGATGCCGAGTACGGAGTATTAAGAATTAAACCCGATCGCAGAGCAGAGGCTGACGCCCGAGTGCCAATTGCTGACGGAGCTGGAGACATTGGCGTCGGTGGCCCAGATTTTCAGGGAAAAATTGGGACTGATAGAACTTTCTACGTTTCAGCACACGATGTGCCAGCCGAAGCTCCAATTGAAACCGCACCAGATGGCTACGTGCTTGAACAAAGCCCATTCGATTACGCCGTAACAGTTAACGACAAAGAAGTTGATATAGCAGGTCAATCGGGCTTGGGTGAGGGCTTTCCGCAACTACACAATATAGACGACTTAGATTGGACGAATAGTCCTGAAGCCGCCGTAGAACGAGAGCAGACGATAAGCGATGATATTAAGTCTTTGCAGCATGAAAGCATAGACAGGTGGCCCGACCAGATAGTTGTGCCTGTAAGGGCAAGTGGGGTGCTAGACTTTTATGTCCCAGACGATGATCATTTAGAGGGGCGGCCCAGGGCGCAGTTCACTCGAGTTCAAGCTGCTTGATTGAGTGTAATTAAAGTTCGAACATCCAACACCGTTTGGAGCCAAAGTACTTATGCTTAAAAGACCTAAAGGGGTCTTTTTTGATATGATTAACATATGTCTGAACATGGACCATCACCTAATTCGCCCGAAAGTGGGGAATTTGATAAATCTAGTTATCCCGAAAGAATTAGCGGTCGGGCAATGCCTTCTGTAGATGCTAAAACAACCGAAGTAGAGATTACAGACTCGTTAGGTGAAGAAAACACCTTTACTGTGCCAGAAGAAGCCGTACAGCGACTCAATATGCCTCGACTATCTCCTCAGCTTCCTGAAGAGGTAAAAGCACCATTTGAGGCAGGGATTGGTGTCGCCATGATATCGTGCAGGGTGGAGGATCAACAAGAAGGTTTAACTAGAGTGATACTGCCCACTATCGGCCAAGACACAACTTTAATAGTGAAGACCGAAAGCATGGTTAGAAAAGTTAACTAGCAGAAACTAAAGTTCTTACTTCCATCACCGTTTGGAGCAAATATGCTTATGCTTAAACGGCCGAGAGGCCGTTTTTGTTATACTTACGGCATGAACTCGGAGCACAATAAGCACGCCGGTAACTCTGTAGCGATGTTTCGAGACAAATTCTGGATCAGCTTGCTCCTGACTTTGCCGGTAATGGCATACTCGGACACTATTCAACGATGGCTACATTTCACACCACCAACCTTTCCAGGGTCTAGTTATATACCGGCGATCTTTGCGACCATCATTTTCTTTTATGGTGGACTTGTCTTTGTTCGAGGTGGTGTAAGCGAACTGAAGGCCAGGCAGCCAGGCATGATGACTCTAATTAGTCTGGCAATCCTAACCGCTTATCTATATAGCCTGGCAACGCTGTTCTTTATTAACGGTGAGGGCTTCTTCTGGGAGCTGGCCTCGCTAATTACTATTATGCTGCTAGGTCATTGGTTAGAGATGAAGTCGATTCACAGTGCCGAAAGCGCCTTAGATGCTATCGCCAAACTTCTGCCCGATAAGGCAGAGCGTCTTGAGAATGGCCGGCCAGTAACAGTGCTAGTCTCTGAGTTGAAACTCAATGATTTAATCCTCGTCAGGCCAGGCTCTAGCATCCCAGCCGATGGCGTAATTACTGAGGGGAGTTCATCCGTCAACGAAGCCGCCATTACCGGTGAATCCCAACCTGTTGCCAAATCGGTTCATGATGAAGTCATAGCGGGCACTATTAACCAAGACGGTTCATTGACCATCAAAGTAACTAAGCTAGGCGAGAATACGGCACTCGCCGGCATCATGAAGCTAGTCGCCGAAGCCAGCCGCTCTAAGTCAAATGCCCAGGCGCTGGCCGATCGGGCGGCTGGGTGGTTGTTTTATGTGGCACTAGCTTCGGGAGTCATTACTTTCATCATTTGGGCATTTGCTATGGGGGGTAGTTTTGCGGTGGAGAGGGCAGTGACTGTGCTGGTCATCGCCTGCCCTCATGCGCTGGGATTAGCTGTGCCCTTGGTGGTTGCTATTTCGACCACACTGGCGGCCTCAAACGGACTACTTATCAGAAAACGACTGGCTCTCGAGTCTGCTCGAAATCTCAACGTTGTCTTGTTTGATAAAACCGGCACATTGACCAAGGGCGAGCATGGAGTTACCGACATTTGGGCTATAAAGGGCATCGATGACAACACGGCGTTGCAGCTTACAGCCAGCCTTGAGCGTAACAGCGAACACATTGTTGGTAGGGGCATTGTAAGGAAAGCCGAACAGTCAGGCATCAAGCTGTTAAGAGTTAGCGGCTTCTCGGCACTACCTGGCTTGGGGGTCAAAGGCAAAATAGAGGGCAAAGAGTATACAGCTGGCAGTCGTCGCTTTATCACTGAGAATGACATAGCAGTTCCACCTGAGATTGAGCAGTATATTCAGAAAGCCGCAGAAGATGGGAAGACTGAAGTCTATCTGCTCGAAGGCAGGGAAGTAATAGCAGCATTAGCACTAGCTGACATGATCAGGGAAGAATCTTTGGCAACTATCAAAACGTTAAAACAGTTAGGTATCCAAACGGCTATGATAACAGGAGACTCAAAAGCGGTGGCGGAATTGGTAGCTACGGAACTAGGACTGGATCACTTTTTTGCCGAGGTGCATCCTGAGGACAAGGCCACCAAGGTCAAAGAGCTTCAAGCTAGCGGTTCAAAAGTTGCGATGGTGGGTGATGGCATTAACGATGCTCCAGCCCTGACTCAAGCCGATATTGGCATAGCCATTGGAGCTGGCACTGATGTTGCCATCAAGTCAGCCGACATCATCTTGATTAAGAGTGATCCTAGGGATGTCGTAAAAGTGATTAAGCTTTCGAAAGCAACTTATCGAAAAATGGTTCAAAATCTTTTTTGGGCAACTGGATATAATGTCTTGGCAATTCCATTGGCAGCGGGGGTGCTGTATAAACAAGGAATCTTATTGTCTCCAGCGGTTGGAGCTATCCTCATGTCTGTGTCGACGATTGTGGTAGCAGCCAATGCTCAGCTGCTGCGACGACTAAAGTTCTAACTCCCATTACCGTTTTTCTGCTATGCTCGGATTGTTGAATAAAATCACTAAACTTAGAGAGTTAAGTAATTATGAAATTAGAAAAGAAGAGCTTTGAAGCACCGGACGAAAAACATCCTTCTGGCAGGGGTGTGGTTGACGCTATTAATCTGGGCGGCATAACCACCAGACGATTAACTTTCCAACCGGGTTGGCGCTGGTCGGAAGATGTTAAGCCAGAGGCTAAAACCAATAGCTGCCAATATGCCCACTTGACGATTCACGTATCAGGACAAATCGCTGTGCATTTAGATGATGGAACCGAAATGAAATTTGGCCCGGGGGATGTCGGTTTAATACCACCTGGTCATGACGCTTGGGTGATTGGCAACGAACCGGCAGTGATTATTGAACAAACTCCAACCGAAAATTAGCCGACAGTTCTAACTGTCAGCACTCCGTAAAATCTTCTCCATCGCCTTCCCTTTAGCCAACTCGTCGATCAATTTATCTAGATAGCGAATTTCCTGCATAAGGGGATCTTCAATTTCTTCGACCCGGACGCCGCATATTACGCCCTTTATTAACGAGCGCGCAGGATTCGGTTTAGGAGCTTTTGAATAAAAAGTGTCAAAGTCCACTTGCTTGGCAAGCTGAGCTTCAAATTCCTTTTGACTATACCCAGTTAACCAGCGAATAATTTCATCTAGTTCAGCCTTGGTGTGGCCTTTTTTCTCCACTTTCGCTAAGTAGTAGGGGTAGACGCTGGAAAAGCTGGTGGCATAGAGTCGTTCTTTTTTCATAAATTCTCCTGATTCTTTATAGGTGTTTCACAATTATTAAAATGAGCACCGTCAATCCAAGTAACCTTCTAAACCAATTGACTCCTGTGAGTAGCTCCATCAAAGCCCAGGCAAAAAGTATAGCTGAAGCTAGCCAAGATAGAGCTTGTGAGCTAACAAAGTGATTGATAACCGAGAGCATTGCCCAACCGACTAGAGCTAAATTGGGCGTTTGCCATAAAGTGATTTTGCCGTTGTTATCCTCAAAAAATTTTTGGGTCATGAGTCTATTATGAGCCTAGGCAGGGCTCAACCAAAGCCCTAATTACATAAAGGGTTTGCTAAAATATAACCATGGTAACCAAAACGATCTCAACTGGTGTGGTTCACGAAGTGCCAGCAGATTTGCGCAAGGCTCTGTTGGCCAATGAGGATGCCCTGGAACAATGGCAGGACCTAACGCCACTGGCTCGCAACGAATGGATTTGCTGGACCATATCGGTTAAAAAAGCGGAGACGCGCCAAAATCATGTTGAACGAACGGTTTCAGAATTGATTCAAGGAATCCGGCGGCCGTGTTGCTGGGTTGGTTGCATGCATCGCGGCAGAAAATCCTGAATTACCCACTGATTAATCAAAGGCCAATCAAAGGCTTTGTTATACTGGCGGCATGAAGCGACGGCGTACTAGAACAAAGTCTCCAGGTACAAATGAAGCTTTGATATTAATTCTGGCTGTTTTGGCGTTGGGGACTTTAGCTGGTGGGACCTGGCTGGCCAATAATACATCAGTCGTTGCTATTATTATTCTGCTGCTTGGTTTTGTGGTTGCGGCCACGGCTCTAAGTCTTGGCGCCTTCACTAATGCTGCTAGAACCAAACGCACGCGAGCTGTCTCGTTAGTTGGGGTTGATAGTATGACCGGCCGCGAGTTCGAAGACTATCTTTCTCAACTCTTAACTCAGGTTGGTTTTAGTAAGGTCAAACTAACTCCGGCCAGCGGCGATTATGGTGCCGATCTGATTGCTAGACGTGGGAGTGATATCTACGCAATCCAAGCTAAACATTGTGCCGCCCACCGCAAGGTCAATCTAAAAGCCGTGCAAGAGGCCTATAGTGCCATCGGTCATTATGGCTGCAACAAGTCTATGGTCATAACTAATCGTTCGTTTCAGCAAAGCGCCCAGTCTTTATCACGCACGACCAGAACCGAGCTGGTTGGCCGAGATGAGCTAGGGAAATGGATTTTGAGCCTTCAGTAAACCCCTTATGCTATGATTAAGTAACTATGAAGCGGCTGCGCCAACAACAAGGCTTTGCCATGATCCTCGAGATCATCTTAGTCTTGATCGTGTTGGCGGTGGCTGGCGTGACCGTCAAAACCATTCACGATCACAAAGCCAACAAAAACTCAGTCGCAACCTCCGGCTCTCCAGCCGATGCCGAGGCAGCTGGTAAATCGCTCAGCGGCGGCCATTGCAGCGGGACCGGTAGCTCCAAACTAAGTGTCTCACCGATGAAGGCCGAAGATTATGCTTTCATTGAGCCCTATGGTTTGATGGTCGGCGGCCACGTGACTCCAGTTGATCACCAATATTTTTCACCGACGGTATTCAATTCCAAGCCTGACACTTATGAAGTCCACGCTATGGGCGACGCTAAAATCGTTAGCATCGAAGTCCATCCCACTCGCATTCGTTTGGTCTTTTCGGTCTCGTGTACCTTCTTTTACTACTACGACCTGCTAACCAGTGTCGAACCAAACATCAACGAAAAGGCCTTGCCGATAGACGTTAAAGCCGGACAATTGATCGGTCACATTGGTGGTCAAACCCTGGACTTTGCCGTTTGGGATACCACCAAACCCCTGACTGGTTTCATAAACCCGGCTCATTACACTGGTGAAGCCTGGAAAATTTATACGGCCGACCCACTTAATTACTACACTGATGATTTAAAGAAACTGGCGCTCTCCAAATATGTTCGCACGGCCGAGCCCCGCAGTGGCAAGATCGATTACGATATTGATGGCAAATTAGCCGGCAATTGGTTTCAAGTGGGGACCAATGGCTACGCCGGCGCCAGCGGCAATGCTCAGCCGGGTTACTGGGACGGCCATTTAGCTTTTGCCCCTGATTACATTGACCCAACCGTTCAGATAATTTCCATTGGCTATTTGGCTCCAGCCAATGGCCAAGGCATTAACCAATTTGCCGTGCCATCTGGTTCACCCGACCCCAACACTATTGGCGCGAATAGCGGGTTAGTTAAATTTGAGCTCAAGCGGGGGAGCTATTTGAAGGCCGACGGTTCAAGGTGGGATAGCATGTCTTATTCCAGCCCCATCAAATTAAGCACTGCCGGACAGGCCACGGTTGGTTGCGCGCTGGCTCAGATGACGGGCGATCGCCAGCTCAAATTCGAAACTTTCATGGGTGCCAGTTGCGCTAGCGTATCTGGGTTTAATAACCCCAGAACTTACGAACGTTAGTGCTCATGCTTTATATTTGGATCTAAAAGCGGTATAGTTTTGGCTTGTTCGAATCAGGTTGAGGCTTTACTAAGCCAATCGGTTCCGAAAGTAGGTTCACATGTCCGCCGAAACGACTATCCGCCAACTAGCCGCTATAGCCGAAATCGAGTTCAACGGTTCACGACCATTCGACATCAGAGTTCATGAACCGCTCTTCTACCAGAGAATCCTGGACGAAGGCTCACGCGGCTTCGGTAACTCTTACATGGATGGCTGGTGGGATTGCGACAATCTGGAGGAGCTGTTCTTCCGCATCCTGTCCTCCGGCGCTCGGCACCAACTCCGGCTCAACCCCCACATTCTGCTGGCCGCTGCCCAAGCGCGGGTGATGAACTTGCAGAGTCGCCAGCGGGCCTTCCAGATCGGCGAGCGCCACTACGACTGGGGCAATGAACTCTTCCTAGCCATGCTTGGTCGCACCATGGCCTACAGCTGCGGCTACTTCCCGAATGGAGTGGAAGATTTGGACCAGGCCCAGGATGCCAAGCTCGACTTGGTCTGCCGTAAGCTCAAGCTTGAGCCCGGCATGAGACTCCTGGACATCGGTTGCGGTTTTGGCAGCTTGCTCCGCTATGCCGCCCAAAACTACGGCGTCAGCGGCGTCGGCGTAACCGTGTCGGTAGAGCAGGCCAGACTGGCTCGCCAGCTCTGCGATGGCTTGGACGTGGAGATCCGGGAACAGGATTATCGACGGATCAATGGCCAATTTGATGCCATTGCCAGTATTGGCATGGTCGAACACGTTGGCTACAAGAATTTCCGCCAGTTCATGGCGGTGGCCGCTCGATCACTAGCTCCACATGGTCACTTCTGCCTCCACACCATCACTAGCAATGTTTCGGTCAAGCAAGGTGACCCTTGGCTCAACGAACGCATCTTCCCCAACAGCATGCTGCCATCGGTGCCGCAATTGGGTCGAGCGGCCGAAGGGTACTTTGTGATCGAAGACGTTCACAATATCGGACCGGGCTACTTCCACACAACCCGTGGTTGGATCGGAAACCTGACGGGCGGCTGGCCCGAGCTCGAGAAGTTCGACCGCGACCGCTACTGCCCACGTAACTTCCGGATGTGGATGTATTACCTCCCCTCCAGCGGGGCAATCTTCCATACGCGGCAAGCTCAGGTTCAGCAGATCGTCTTTTCTCACGAAGGCGGTGTGCCCGGGTACGTCTCGGTGCGCTAAGACACATTCATCGGGGTGGTCCGCTCTTGAGCGGGCCACCCTTTTACTTTGGTGTGGCTGGAGCCTATTACCAAAAGTTTCTTCAAGTTTCAGACCAAAAGCCATAAGCATATAAGAAAAGGTGATATGATACCGGCATGAGGCTGACGCCAAGATATCTTGGGAGTATCCTGGTCTTAGCCGGGCTCTACCTAATTGCCGCCAAGCTCGGTTTATCGCTAGCTTTTAGTGTAAAACAAATCACGACCGTTTGGCCTCCGAGTGGCCTAGCGCTGGCAGCTCTAATTCTCTACGGTTTCGACCTCTGGCCGGGCATATTTCTGGGAGCTCTTTTAGCTAACCTTTTAACCAGCGCGCCACTACCAGTGGCGGCCGGTATTGCTGTTGGCAACACGCTCGAAGCCGTTTTGGGCACCTACTTACTGCGCCGCGTCATTCATTTTCGGCCGGCTCTAAATCGGGTTCGAGGAGTGATTGGTCTAGCTTTCTTAGCGGCCTTTTTTAGCACTATGGTGGCGGCCACAATCGGTACAATCAGTTTATCGTTGGGCGGTTTGTTAGCTACAACCTCTGCACCGACAGCTTGGGTTTTGTGGTGGTTTGGCGATATGGCCGGTGTCTTGCTATTCGCTCCGGTGATATTGGTCTGGCGTAACGGCTGGCGCCAAATCAACCATCAGAATTTTGCCGAATTTGGCTCTTTGCTAGTCGGCACAGCCGTGGTGGCAGCAGCTATTTTCTTTGGCCAATTTACTTTTTTGGGTAACCATCCCCAAGTCTCGTATTTTATCTTCCCCTTTATAATTTGGGCTGCCTTTCGGTTCAAACAGCTGGGTGTAACGGCTGTTAGTATCATTACTTCCATTATTGCAATCTTGGGTACGGCCTCCGGAGAGGGCCCATTTGCTGGAGCTGGTTCGAGCGAGCAGCAGCTGATTACACTTTTGGTCTACATTATTTTGCTTTCAGCCAGTGGGTTGTTTATGGCGGTTGCAGTTTTACAACGCGAGGCTTCGGAGCAACAATTGCTTAGGCAGACCAAGGAACTCAAAGCCGCCCGCAATAAAATCCTACAGGAACTAAATGATAAAAAAGAGCGTGAAAGTCACCTGCAGGAGTCGAATGAACGTATTACCGGCATACTAGCTCGCTTAATGGATGAAACACCCGAGCGATCAAGTCGAGAGCTATAGCCTGTGCCTTTTCGGTAACGCTTGATCGAGATCAGTTCTAGTGCTATAAATGGAGCGCTCACTAAAAGTGAGAAAGGAGTATTAATTGAAACTCAAGAAACTATTACTAGGATTAGCAGTTGGACTGCCAATACTGCTGGCCGCTCCAGCGGTGGTCCAAGCTAAAAGCCACACCCAGCATTTGCCCAAAACCCACCCGGCCGCTAGTAAACCCCACACCCCGCGGCACAAACCACATCAACCCCGGGCTCACAAACCCCACACTTTTGTACCCAAACCGCATCAACCCAATCACCACAAATCAACTTAGGCTAGACCAAAGACCTGACCCACTTTGCTATGATTAAGTTATGGCAGGGCGAGTCATTCAACCACCCGAAATCGTAAAACTTGAGGGCCAAACGATTTTTTTGGCCGGGCCGATTCAGGGCGCCCTTGACTGGCAAAGCCAGGCTATCGCCATCATTTCAAAGCTGTCTTCTCCGACCAATATCGCCAACCCCCGGCGCCAGTACTTGGATGGTCAGTTCGACTATGCCAAACAGGTCGATTGGGAAACCCACTATTTGCGTCAGGCTGCCGAAAACGGGGTAATCCTATTCTGGTTGGCACGAGAACAAATTCACGACCACGATCGAGCCTACGCCCAAACCAGCAGGTTTGAGCTAGCGGAATGGAAGATTCGACATGAACGTGATGGCATTAATTTGGCAATTGGGATTGAGTCGGGATTCTCCGGGGCACGCTACATTACCAAGCGTCTAAATCAAGACTGCCCGGATATCATTATTCAGGACAGCCTAGAAAAAACTTGCCGCGAAGCTCTCGAGTTATTAACCTAAATTACATCGGAGCAGGCAAGAGCTCGAAGACCTCGACACTGAATTTGCCCGACTTATCGCTCAAAAATGGGTGGCCTTCAACCAACATCAGAGCAGCGTCCATGTCCTCGGCTTCGACGATGCTATAGCCATTAAGCTCGGTAGCTGTTCCACTCGAACCATCGTCAACCACGACTTTGCCATTGGCCATGGGAGCGCCAACATCAACCAAGGCAGAGCCGATTTTCTCCATCCAATCTTGCCAGCCTTTTGTGACCTTCTCGCCCTGCTCCTTCGTCATCTCCTCCATTGGAGTGGCTGGGCCATTGTAGAGTAATATAAACTTTTTCATGAGAACTCCTTGATTACTATGCTATCGTACCACCCATGGTGGGCCAGCGAGTATCGAAGAATCTAAAAATTTGCTTTCATCTAGGCAAAAGTTTGGAATTGTTGATTAGTCTCCGGCCAGTCCGACTCGGTTCATCCTCCAAAAATTAACCCACCTGAGGCCAACTTAATGGCAAAAGGTGGGTATGATGCTCGTCCGAATAGAGTTAACCTAGGCCAATGGATGAGTCAAAACTGATCGATGTCATCAATTTCCTGCCCATACCGATTGCCATCGCCTTCGATAACCAATGCCAAAATGTCAAAGTTAATAAAGCCATGGCCGATGTTATGGCCATCTTCTATCAGAAGGATATCGCCCCTAGCGCGTCATTTATCTCATCGCCGTTTTTTCGGGCCTACCATCTCTGCCAGCAGCTGACAGAGTCCGATTTGCCGCTCCGGCAGGCCGTTTTGGGTGGCAAAAAAGTCACAAATTATGAAATCGATTTAATCCGGCCAGATGGCTCGGTGGCAACTATTATTGCCACAGCAGCGCCCTGGTACGATGGCAAGAACATTATTGGCGGTATTGCAGCTTACCTCGACGTAGGGGCCCTGCGCCAGGCCGAATCGGAAATCAAATCGCTGCGCAATCAATTACAACAACTCAGTTCAACGATTGAATCTGGCCTACAATCGGCCTGAAACAGCCGCATTTTTAGGATAAAATTGAGACATGGCAAAATCACATACTGAAGAATTTAAAATCAACGGCGAAGACCTTTTGAAAAAGGTTAAATCGCTGATTGCCGAAGGCAATGTTCGCCGCATTATCATTCGAACCAAAGACGGCAAAACCATTGTTGAGTTCCCGCTGACTGTTGGAGTAGTTGGCGCTGTATTAGCACCGCCGCTAGCTGCCATTGGCGCTATTGCGGCTTTGGTAACAGAGTGCACCTTGGTCATCGAACGAGCAATCAAATAACAACCAGACAGTCAGGTGGCAAAACGGTTAAGGCATTAAATAGCCATTGACTTTTAGTTAGATTTTACTTATAATAGCGCTCTGCTAGTTCGCTGTGAGATCTACAATCTTGGAGGATAGGTGAAAGCGACCGATAGGAAGTCCCTGATCAGAAGGATTGCGGACTCCGGCAGGCTTGATGCCGGTGAAGTAGCTCAATTGCGCAGCCTCGACCGGGAAGTTCACTACTTCTTGCTCGAACTCGAACGCCGCGTGGGTCTGAATCGCGATAGTGGCGCAACAGTTGCCGGCGGCTTGCGCTGCCGAGCCTCCTCGCGTCACGACCTCGATCCCGTCCTCAACATCTTGCCCCAGAGGGTGACAGCTGGCCTACGCGAAACCTGGCGCTGCAATGACTGTGGCAGTATTCGGCACACTGTTACCGACAGCCTCGGTCAGATTCAAGGCCACGATTACGACTACTCGGAGACCTACGAACTGATCAAGGGTGCCGTGACTCGGGCTGAAGCGCGGCGTCTGCAGACGGCTCTCAACTGGGACGCTCGTTTGGAGCGACTGGCAAAACGACTGCAGAGCCAAGGCCGACCCGCCAAACGCCGGCCCAACAGGTCTCTGCACCTCGTCGCTAGTGCCAGCTAGGTCAGAAAAGGGGAGGGTGATCACAGATCGCCCTCCCCTTAAACAATTATTAATAACGGCTTCGCGGCCGTTTTTTGTTATGATTTGGGCATGCACGAATCAGTCGATCGCATTGCCATTATTGGAGCGGGGGCCATTGGTACAGCCGTTGGTGACCTTTTGAAACTGGCTGGTAAAACGGTGGCGCTTTGGGATAAAGATCCGGCCAAATCCAACGGCAATTCGCTGGCAGCCACCATTGCCCAAGCTCAAGTTATCATCCTGGCTGTGCCATCGTGGGCCAACCAACCAGCCGCCGCCGCCATCCCACCGCTGCTTTCAGCCCAAGATCATCCTTTAGTAATAACGCTGGCCAAAGGTGTAGAACCAGGTTTTGTGACTATGGATAAGGTGCTAGCCAGAGCCGCCAAGCAAAAATTTGATTATGGTTTGCTCTACGGTCCAATGTTGGCCGAAGAAATTGCGGGTGGCAAACAAAGTTATGGCTTGCTGGCCGTATCAGATCTGAAATGGCGGGGCTGCCTAGATGGCGTCAAAGGTCTTTGCTTGGCTTATACCCATGACGTCTCTAGTGTAGCCGTGGCCGGCACCCTGAAAAACATTTACGCCCTCGGCTTTGGCATCTGTGATGGTTTAAATTTGGGCTCCAATACCAAGGGCGCATTGGCATTAAAATCAGTCCGCGAAATGCGCGGTGTACTTACGGTAATGGATCTAGATCCAGGTCTGGCCGAAAGCTACGCTGGGTTAGCGGATTTACTGGCGACCGGCTGGAGTGAAACTTCGTTTAATTATCGCATTGGCAAAGCTTTGGCGGAGGGGCTTACCTCCAATGAGCATACTCAAGGCGAGGGTGTTAATGCCGTCAAAGAGATCACTTCGGTGCTAGAAATTTCGCGGTTTCCAGTTATGGATGCCATCTATCAGGTAGCAACTCACCAGCAAAAACCCGATTTTTTCACGGCGGTAATCGATGACTGATCCTGTTCTGGTCCTTGATGCCGGCACCACCAACATCAAAGCTTTGGCAATTGATCGAAGTCAAAAGGTGCTGGGTCGTTGGGTCGAGTCTGTCCAAACTTTACACCCACAGCCCGGTTGGGTTGAACAGGACGCCGAACAAATCCTAGCTTTGGTTGAAAAGCTGGCCGCTCAAGCAGTCGCTGTCCATCCCGACATCACAGCTGTCGGTCTGACCAACCAGCGTGAAACCACAGTGTTATGGGATGCAAACACCGGCCGAGCACTGCATCCTGCCATAGTTTGGGAAGATGATCGAACAGCATCGATCTGCCAGGAGTGGATGAACCAACCTGGCCTCCAAGCCAAAGTCAGAGAAAACACCGGCCTCGACCTTAAACCCTACTTTTCGGCTTCAAAAATGAAATGGCTACTTCAAAACGTCGATCTACCCAAGGCCTATAAGCTTGGCACGATTGATAGCTGGCTGATGATGAGGCTAACCGGTCAACACGTAACAGATATGACCAACGCTGCAAGGACCCTGCTGTTTGATATTCGCAAACGCCAGTGGGACCCAGGGTTGGCTCAGGCTTTTGGGATAGATACTTCATTGCTGCCAGAAGTCAAAGCTAGCTTTAGCGATTTTGGTAGTCTAACAATCGGACCAAAAACTATCCCGATCAGGGCGATTTTGGGCGATCAGCAAGCTAGCCTCTATGCGGCTGGAAACACCCCCGGTATCATCAAGGCCACATTGGGCACAGGTATATTTCCGATGAAGTTAGTCGGTCCGGATTTTATTTCTCAACCTGGTTTTTACACAACATTGGCCGTTGGCGAATCCAACCAACCGGTTTTTGCACTGGAGACTTATATCAAAGATGCCGCCTTGCGCGTTTCGCCAGTGCTGGATCAACCAGAGCAACTTGAGCTGGTTATGAAAAGTTTAGCGACCGAAGCCAGCCAACCGCTTTTGCAGCTAATCGATGAGTCTACAAAACAAGTAGTGGTCGATGGCGGTATTAGCCAAAACGATACCATCGTCGCCGAACTAGCCCGACTCTGCGGCCGGCCGGTCGTTCGATTGGCCCACTATGAGGGTACGGCATTGGGTGTAGCCAAACTAATTTTTGATAATATCAGATAGAAAATCGGTAATTAATGTGTGCAGGGCGAGCAACTTTTGTATTCATAGCGGTTGTGGTATATTAAGGGTACATCCTAGGTGGATGTTTTGAGTACAGGTACTGAAAGGGAAGGCCGGGAAGCCTTCTCTTTTTTGTTATGATGAATGGGGAGGACTAAGCGATGGAAAAACACGATGAAAACTATTGGAAAAACAAGCTGACCCCAGAGCAATATCACATTTTGCGGGAAAAGGGGACGGAGCCCGCTTTTACGGGTACTCTTTACAACCATAAAGGCGATGGGATGTATCGATGTGCTGCCTGCGGTCAGGATTTATTTAGCTCCAAAACAAAATTCGACTCCGGTAGCGGCTGGCCCAGTTTTTGGGAAGCTGTCGATAAGGACAAAATAAAGCTTCAGGATGATACCAGTTTGGGTATGAGCCGTACTGAGGTAACCTGCTCTAATTGCGGTAGTCATTTAGGGCACGTTTTCGATGATGGGCCCAAACCCACCGGCCAACGTTATTGCATTAATTCCAGTGCGCTCGACTTTGCGCCAAAGAAGGCTGATGGCAAAGACTGAATC
The DNA here is from genome assembly GCA_035480635.1 of Candidatus Saccharimonadales bacterium. Lineage (NCBI taxonomy): Bacteria > Candidatus Saccharimonadota > Candidatus Saccharimonadia > Saccharimonadales (SeqCode) > Saccharimonadales bacterium (SeqCode). The sequence goes on along the minus strand of DATIHN010000024.1, from coordinate 20,127 downwards.
AATCGTTCTAGGCGGCGGGTGCTTTTGGTGTTTGGAGGCAGCTTACCAAATGATTAATGGCGTCACCAAGGTCACATCCGGGTATTCTGGCGGCACCGTGCCCGATCCATCTTATTATGCCGTCTGCACTGGTCGTACTGGGCACGCTGAGGTCGTTAAGGTCGAGTTCGATCCTGGCATCATCAGCCTGGCCGACATCCTGGACATCTTTTGGGCCATTCACGATCCAACCACCCTCAACCGTCAGGGCTATGATGTTGGTACGCAGTACCGGTCCATAATCTTTTTTGAAAGCGAGGGTCAAAAGAGAATTGCCGAACAGTCAAAAGTCCAAGTAGCTAAGCTTTGGCCTAATAAGATTGTTACCACAATCGAACCACTGAAAGAATTCTTCCCAGCTGAGCCTGAGCACCAGAACTACTTTAAGAATCACCCCGAAAGGGCCTATTGCCAAGTCGTAATCAACCCCAAACTGGCCAAACTACGCCAGAAGTTTGCTGATAAACTCCTTAAGGAGTAGAGTTACTGTAACTTTGCACAATTAATCTGGTGTGTAAAAGTGAGAGCGTAAGAATAGCTCGAACTTATTTAAGACTAGCGAAAGACCAAAATGGCAAGGCAATCGTCCAAACAAGGCGGCGAGAGTAAAGTAGCCAGGCGCACTAGAAGCATATTGGCAGCTGTTTTAGTATTAATCGGTGCCCTCTCGGTCGCCGCCTTTGTAATGGTGCACTGGGCTGAGCGCCAACTCTTTGACACTAACAATTATGTGGATATGGTGGCGCCCTTGCCCAGCGACCCAACGGTTTCCAGCGCCTTGGGTAAGTATGTTGTCGACCAGCTCTTCACGTCCGTCGACGTTACTCAAAAACTGAGCGATGCCCTACCTGAAAAAGCGGCCTTTTTGGCTTCGCCACTGAGCCAACAGCTCCAAACCATCGCTGATAATACTGCCACCAAACTAATCGCCAGTGATCAATTTAGTGGTGTTTGGGTAACAGCTAATCGCGTGGCTCAAAGTCGTTTAATCGAAAAGGCCAGAGGCACAACTTCAAACGATTCCAACGAAACCAATTTAGAGCTCAAACTTAGTTCGATCAAAAACACCCTTAGCGATAGGCTCGGTAATGTCGGCCAATCGCTCTTTAGTAAAACTGACGTACCTCAAGGGGACAGCAACATAAACCTTGATCTGGGCGAGAAATTCTCAATTTTCCAGCATATCGTCAAATCAGTTGATTTTCTGGCTGGCGTTTTGCCCTACCTGATTTTAGCTAGTTTTCTGGGCGCTATCGCCATTGCTCGCCGCCGCCGCATTACAATCACGGCGGCTTCCATCACAGTAGCCGTTCTATCACTCCTGCAGTTGATTGGGATCAAGGCTTTGCGCCCGGAAATTATTAATCGAGTTCAAAATGTTAGTTACAAACCGGCCGCTGGCCTGCTCTATGATCGAATGCTAGCGTCTTTTAACCATATTGCCACCATTTCCTTGATACTTTCGCTATTCACCTGGGGCTTCGCCCTGTTTGCTGGGCCCGCGCCTTGGGCGGTGGCTACCCGACACTGGCTGCGCCTGGATCAACTCAATAAAACTAGCATTGGTCAAACCTGGGCCAAGTTTCGCCAGCAAGTTGGCGAGAATAAGTACTACATTTGGGGTGGCGGAGCCATTTTGATGCTAGCCGGCCTCGCCTTTGCCGTCTCTACCGACTGGCAGGGCTTGATCAAAGCTTTGATGCTGACGGCCTCTTTTATTTCGATCGTCGAACTGCTCGCTCCCAGACCGACCCAAATTGCTACGGCTTAACCGCCCCAAAAACAATAGCCCCCGGCTGGGGGCTATTGTTTTTCTAGTTAACTAAACTAAAATTCGCGGCGAAATCCGCCTTCGCGTCGCTCCATCGGGCGAGCAATACTGACCATGATCTTGCGACCTTGCTGTTCAGTATCGTTTAGGGCCTCGATAGCAGCCTTGGCTTCATCATCGTTAGAGAATTCGACAAAGCCGAATCCCTTCGACCGGCCGCTGTCGCGATCGGTGATGACCTTGGCTGAAGTTACTTCGCCATGAGCGGCGAACATTTGTTGTAATTCATCGTCAGTCACACTGTACGGTAGACCTCCGACGTAGAGTTTGGTAGCCATGGGCTCCTCCAAATTAAATTTGTGCAGTCGATCCTTCTGATAGATACGTTTACTGCACAAACAAGGGCACACGGCTATAGAAGTTATTCTGCGCCTGAATTATAACATAAATCTGGGTTTAGCAAAGAAAAATAGCTATTTCAGTGGTATTTGTAAAATCGAACTTAATTGACCGATTGGGATTTTGAATGAAACCAAGCTGCAATTGTCTGGTATTATCGATAAAGTGAAGGACCAAGATCCAACTAGCAACCAGCATGCCTTTGTAGCCAAAGGCGTCTTTAAATACTTCGATGACGTTAAAGCTTTGGACGGTGTCAGTCTGGCAGCTGAGGCCGGTAAAATTTTTGCTTTACTCGGGCCCAACGGTGCTGGCAAAACCACTTTAGTACGAATGCTTTCGACGCTTTCGGTACCGGATCGGGGCGACATTAAAGTCTTAGGCATCGATGCTATTAAGGATCCACAAAAGGTCAGGGAAGTGGTTGGTCTGGCCGGCCAATATGCGGCCATCGATGAATTTTCAACCGGATACGAAAATATTTATATGACTGGGCGGCTGTATCATCTGGGTCATGAAGAGACCAAAAAACGGACCCTGGATCTACTCGATCGCTTGCAATTAACTGATGCCGCTAATCGACCGGTCAAAAATTATTCCGGTGGGATGCGCCGCCGCTTGGATCTGGGAGCCAGCCTGATTGGTCAACCCAAGGTCCTCCTGCTCGATGAACCAACTACCGGCCTCGATCCCGCCACACGCTTGAACCTTTGGGAAATCATCCGCGAACTTGTCCGCGAAGGCCGCAGTATTCTTTTAACCACTCAATATCTGGAAGAAGCTGACGAACTGGCCGATCAGATTGCAGTGATGAACTACGGCAAAATTATCGCCGAAGGCACCAGTGATTCGCTGAAGGCCAAACTTGGTGGAGACGTCGTTGAATTAGAACTGGCCCATGCCGACGATTCTGCCAAAACCATCAAAGCTGTTGAGGGTATCGCCAAAAGACATCCAACCAGGGAAGACGGCGGCAACAACATTACCGTGCCAGTTGAGCACGGCGCCAAGGATTTACTAGCGATTGTTCAGGCCCTGAACGAGGCCAAAGTCGAATTAGCCGCCATTGCTCTGCATCGGCCTTCGCTCGATGACGTCTTTTTGAACTTAACGGGCAGACGAACTGAATCAGAAAAAGCCGAGGCTGCTGCCAAAGGCGGAAGATCATGAACATTAGTTGGGGACTAGTTGATACCGTTACCATCACCAAGCGCAATTTGCGCCGTTATTTACGTTTGCCTCAATTGGTCTTCTTCTCTTCGATCCAACCGATCATGTTCTTGGTGCTGTTCAACTTTGTCTTTGGCGGCGCCATCGGTTTGGCAGCCGGTGTTCCGGGCGGAAAATACATTAACTTTTTGCTACCAGGGATTCTTGTTCAAACGATCATGTTCGGTGGCGTTCAGACGGGCATTGGTTTAGCTGAGGACATGGGCAAGGGGATTATGGATCGCTTTCGCTCGCTGCCAATGAGTCGACTGGCAGTGCTGGCGGGCCGAACGCTATCCGATACAGTTCGAAATCTGGTCGTAACAGCAATCATGATTACGGTTGGATTTATTTTAGGTTTTAGGTTTCAGAACGGTTTTTTTGGAGCCATTGGGATGGTTGCTTTGACGGTGACTTTTGGCTATGCCATTTCTTGGGTATTTGCATTTATTGGTATGAAAGTTAAGGACGCTGAAACGGCTCAACTGGCTACCTTTCTTTTTATTTTCCCCCTGACTTTTGCCAGTGCTGCCTACGTGCCGATTGAAACCATGCCCTCATGGCTACAGGCCTTCGCTAATCACCAACCAGTAACCCAGGTCGTTAATGCCGGTCGTTACTTAGCTCTCGGCGCCGGTAGTGTTAGTTCGGTTTGGAGGTCAATATTTTGGATCATAGGAATAATGATAGTTTTTGTGCCGCTTTCGATTCGCGAATACAAGCGTATGGCCTAGATCAAGCCATTTTGGCGTTATGATAAGTGGGTGAAAGGCAAGCTTAATTATGTGGTTGTGGCTGTACTACTGGTGGCCAGTTTGGGCGCCAGCGGAGCCAGCTATTGGAATCGCCATCACTCGAACCAAATTCAACCAACCCAAACACCTAGATCTGCAAGTCAGCCCCAGGCAACTCCAGCGCCGGCGCTGAATCCGCTCCAAATCGACGCCATTCGTAGCCGAAGCTATCCGGCTAGCCAATTGGTAACTGAAACTGATCTGGGGGACCAAGGTGGCTATCATAGCTATATTGCCTCCTACACTTCGGATGGGTTAAAAATTTTTGCGCTGCTAGCGGTGCCAACGTCGCCCGAACCAGCCGGTGGCTGGCCAGTTATCATTTTTAATCACGGCTACATCGACCCAGCGCAGTACCAAACCGCCAGTAGCTACCGGGATTGGGTCGCCACTCTGGCCCGGGCCGGCTTCATGGTGGTCAAACCCGACTACCGCGGCAATGCGGGTAGCCAGGGTCAACCTGAGGGTGGGCACTTTTCGCCGGTTTACGCCTACGATGTACTCAACCTCATCAGCACTCTCAAACAATATCCCAAGGCCAACGCCAATCGGATCGGTCTGTTTGGCCACAGTATGGGCGGGCACGTTAGCCTGCGCACAATTGTCGCCTCTCCAGACGTTAAAGCTACCGTCGTTGCGGCTGGCGTGGTTGGCTCGTTCAACGACATTTTTTACAATTGGCCCAATAGTCCTGCCCCTAACGATCGGCCGCTGGCCTTAGTTCAGGGTATTCGCCAACATTTAATCGATCAGTTCGGTACACCCAAAACTGATCCGGATTTTTGGAACAGTGCTTCAGCCATCAACTACGTTGGCGACATTACCGGTGCCGTTCAAGTCCACCAGGACATCGGCGATACCGTTGTCCCAAAAATTTTCTCCGACCATTTGGTCCGGGCCTTACAGCAAAGTTCAAAACCAGTTGAATATTACCTCTACCCTGGCAACGACCATAACTTTACCGCCGATCGCAGCCTGCTGATGCAACGCGCCATTGCTTTTTACCGGAGCCATTTATGATTTGGATGGTGGCTCACCATACGCCGATTGATGCGCCCGAAAATTGGGCAGTCGCCCTACCAGCCTTAGCTCTAATTTGGCGACCAATCCGTGATATCGCCCGGCGAACCATGGTCAAAATCAAAACCTGGGTTTATCCTAATCATAAGCAGAAAGGAGGTGAGTTAGATGAGTGAGAAAATGAAAGCCTGTTTTAAACCCCATGTCTTAATGCATAGTTTATTTGGCTTAGGATTAGGTTTAGTCCTAGCCACAGTTTTTACAAGTCTATCCAATGTTTGGGTAGGCGTGGCTGTGATGGTGGTTGCCGTGGTATTGGATATGATGCGTAAAAGCTAACTCTCAAGGACGGCTAGCGCCCAGGCGGCAAAGAATATTGTGATGTCGCGGAAGGTCACATCGAATACGTGAAGGTTGGCTAGTATAATGCCAGCTGTCATGAGCATAGTGGCCCAAGCGGCGTCTTTAGTACGCCAACCCGATAGCAGCCACAGACCCAAACCAACTTGTAACAACGAAAAGACCTTTAGCCAGACTTCGCGTGATCCAAATGAATCCAACAGACTGGGCAGATACCCAATCCAATTGTTGGGATGAATTGTGGCACTCGCGGCGGCGTAGAGGAAAACACTGGCTAGCCCGATCCGAAGTAACAGTTTGGCTGTGCGGCTTTGTTGCATATAGTTATTAAACCTTTATCCTTATGCTTAATGCAAGCTGAATAAATTGTTAGAATGTTAGCTGGAGGATAAATATGAAATCGAAATATTGGATTATCGGCATAGTTGTAGTGATTTTGGCAGTCGGTGGCATTATAGTGGCCCGGTCTGGTAACAATAGCAATTCAAACTCTACTAGCACCACATCGACCCAAAGCACTGACACTACCGGTCAAACGGCGCCACAGTCGGCCGCCACCATTACTTACACCGGCAGCGGCTTTTCGCCTAACACCATAACCGTCAAAGCCGGCGATACCATTACCATCATGAACGCCTCATCTCGCTCGCTCCAGTTGGATTCTAACCCCCACCCGGCCCATACCGACAACACCGAACTAAACGTCGGCGCTGTAGCGGCAGGTCAAAGTGCCACTTTTACGATCAGCAAAACCGGAACTTGGGGTTATCACAACCACCTAGAAGCCAGCCAAACCGGTTCAATCACCGTTCAGTAAATCACGGCCATTTTCTCGATTACGCTTACGCTTTTAGTGCCATAGTGCTATATTGGCCTTATGGCAGCATCAAAAGACACCTTGAACTGGGAAGTCTCGGTCGGTGTAACCTTCGCTTCTTTTATGAGCGCCGTATCGCTTTTCTTCACTGGAATTTTAATCGCCCAGTTTAGTTCGTTTGATTCAACTATCAAAGTCCCCCTGCTGTTTTTGATCATCTCGACCTTTAGCTTTATCTTTGCAGCCTCGATTTATTCAAATGCTGGCATCGAAATTTCTGCCGGTGAGCTGAACCTGGTTCAAAAATATTTGGAGTATGCTAACAACATTTTGGAATTTCTGGGACTCTACCTCTTTATTTTCGCAACGCCTCTAGTGATCGGGGCGGTTACCCACGATAAGTTTCTGCGCTTTGCTACAATTGCTGTTTCGAGTGTGGGTATTTTCCTTTATTCCCGCTCCAACTTTTCGATCTTGCATAAAGAAATCAAAAGCCGCTTGACTAAACAATGGTTAACGCTAGCCATAGTCGGGCTTGGTCTGGGGGTCGAGTTATCGCAGTTTGTCACCCAGGACTTTCGATTTTTAGACTACGGTTATCTTGCAGCTGTCCTACTTGCACTATTGATCGGTATGACTTGGCACTTCTGCCGCACCAGCAATCAATATGATGACTCAACTGGAGTAGTTTAATGCGTTTCTTTTTTGGTCACGAAGCCTACGTTACCAACCGACAAGCTTTTTTTAACGGCGTCAACGGCCCCGCACATACAACCATCGGCCAACTCATTAACCGACATCATCTCGCCCTATCTATTGGCCTAACTTTACTAATCACTTTGAGCTATTTAGTAGCCATTGGTTTATCAGCTTGGCCGCCAGTCGCGCGATTGGGTAAAAAATTTGAGCGCGGTGCCAAATTTGCACCCGCCCTTATCCGCATTGGTGTGGCCGCTGCCTTAATCCTGGCTGCCGCCAGTCACAGCATTTTTGGACCCGAACTTCAGTTGGGTGACGTGACTACAGGTACGACAGTGCTGCGGTTGCTCTTAATATTGATCGGTGCGCTGTTACTGGCCGGACTTGCGGTCCAACCAGCGGCCTGGCTGGGATTGGTTTTATTTTTCTTCATGGCTTTCTTCTGGCACACATACCTGCTAACCTACCTGACTTACTTCGGCGCCCTGATGGCCATCTTGATTATGGGAGGAGACGTCTACACGCTTGATGCCAAGCTTCGGTCAACCCCCATCAGCGGCTCATGGCTTAGGCGTTACCAAACTCAGGCCATCCCAATAATTAGAGTTTGTTTCGGTGTCGCTCTGATCTACACGGCGATCACAGTCAAATTACTCCACCCGGATCTGACAGTAGCAGTTTACAATCAATACCACTTGGCAAATTTCTTCCACATGAATGCCGATTACTTTGTGGCTGGCGCTGGCCTGGTCGAGCTGCTGGTGGGTTTTTGCATTGTGTTTGGACTGGCCTTACGCTGGACCCTATTCCTCCTTTTGGCCATGATGACCCTAGCCCTACTTTATTTTGGCGAAGTGGTTTGGCCTCATCTGATTCTCTACGTTCTTGCGATCGGTCTAATAATTTCACCCAAAGATCGCTATACTGTCGATCGCTGGATGAAGCCTTACATCGATAAAATTTTGGGTCGGGCTCAAGCATGATGCTAGCCCATCTTGAAGATGTGGGTACAGGTATTAGCCAAAATGACTCCGGCACTTACAGTTTTTCTGACATCAATAAACCGCTAGCTATCGGATTACTAATAGCAGTTATTATTACTATCGCTGTGGTTTATTTTGTCCTCGGGCGAATTAATAGACCTGGCCGACCTTCCGACTAGCTTGTAGTCTACCTGTTCTGCCGTTAAGATTGTGGAATGAAACGCTTCTGGATCATATTAGTAGGTGCCGTGATTGTCCTAGTTGGTATCTTTGTCTTAGGTAATCACAGCTCGAAATCTGGCTCCAGTCAATCTTCGACGGCGCCGGCTATCAACGGCATTGAATGTCAGACCGAAATGGTCAAAGTCCACTGGCATGCCCATTTAACTATGATCAACGATGGCCAAAATGTTGAAGTGCCGGCTGGCATCGGTATCAATAAAGACGCCAACTGCCTGTATTGGCTTCATACCCACCAAACCGATGGCATTATTCACATTGAATCTCCAGAGCGCACCAATTTTACCCTTGGCGATTTCTTTGCCGTTTGGGGCCAGCCGCTTAGCACAACTGAAGCCGGCGCTATCTCCGCTGCCAGCGGCCAAACCTTGCGCTTCTACGTCAATGGCCAGCCCTACCCTGGTGACCCACAGCAGCTCCCCTTGAACCAGCACGATGTTATTACGGTTGAATCAGGCCAGGTGGTGGCTCCGCCGCCCTATACTTTCCCGGCCGATCTTTAACTCAAACCGCTTTTAAGAAATGGCCAACAATTACGCCAACGATCGCGGTAACTCCACCGATGAGTAGTATTTTGAGGCCACTGCGGGTAGCGTTCACACGCACTACCCGGCCTTTAACATAGCCCAGTATAAACAACCCAATTAGTGAGCAAAAAATACTAATGAATATGGATGAAGGGTAGGCGAAAACAATCACCGGCACGATTGGAATTGCACCGGCCAACAAATAAGCAAAGAACATCAAAGTGGCACTGACCATGGCGCTATCACCAGCCCGCCGGCGTTTGTTCATCTCGTGAACGGCTTCGTCGCTCAAAAACTCACCCGCTGCCATACTCATGGCCTCAATGGTGACAGCTACGATGGCGGCTAATAAAATCGTGGGTCGATGATGGGACCCGGCGCTGACGCCAGCCACAATGCCGGTGGTTGAAACCAAGCTGTCTTCGATACCAAAGATGGTGCTGCGGACGTATTCGCTGGTTCTGGTTAGTCTAGCCATTAGCGTTATTGTAGTCGTTGCCATAAACTTCCGCAAAGCAGGCTATAATTAGCATGTGAAGTTAACTTTGATCGAAAAACGTCCAGAAGCGCCCGATGTCATCACCTTCGTCTTCAAGCCCGAGCAACCGCTATCCTGGCAGGCCGGCCAGTACTTGCATTACACATTACCGCATGACGATGCCGATGATCGCGGCGTTGAACGCTGGTTTACCATCTCGGCCGCTCCATTTGAGGCCAACCCGCAAATCACCACGCGGTTTTCGCCTAAGAGCAGCTCGTTTAAACGCCATTTACGCGCATTAACAGTTGGAGCTCAAATCGAAGCCGATGGCCCCGATGGCGATTTTGTCATCGAAGACGTCACTAACAGTTACGTTTTCATCGCCGGTGGCATTGGCATTACTCCATTTCGGTCTATCCTCAAGCAGGCTGATCATAAACAAGTCGCACTTGATGTGACTTTGCTTTATGGCAATCGTGATCTGGCCGGCACGGTCTTTTGGTCGGAGCTGCAAACTTTTGCCAATCTAAATCCTAAATTGATTATGAATAATATCCTAGAACCCAAACGTATTGATGCTCAAACCATCAAGGCTCTGCCCGACTACCAAACCAAGACCTATTACGTTTCAGGACCAGAACCAATGGTTGCGGCAATGGCGGCCATTCTAGATGAGTTGGGCATCTCAGCGGCTCAACAAAAGCATGATGATTTCCCCGGTTACGACTGGCCATTGGCCTAATCATGGATCAAGCCCAATACGATATTGATTATTACCGCCAAATTAACGCCGAAGAAGGGGAACAGGCTCGGCGTCTAGCCGAATTGCTGATCTGGAAGTACGCTCCAAAATCGGTTCTGGATGTGGGTTGTGCTACCGGACTATACCTCCGCCCGTTCCTAGACCAAGGCATCAAGGGTCAGGGCGTTGATTATGCCGAGGCGGCGGTGGCTGATGAAGTCCTCCAAATTCCACGAAGTGCCATCAAAATCGTCGATATCACCAAACAGTCAATTGGCGCTAGAGCCGATCTGAGCCTTTGCATTGAAGTGCTAGAACACATTCCCGAGTCAGGCGCGGCTTCCGCCATCAAACATTTAAGCCAGACCGCCCCGATCATTATTTTTTCGGCGGCTCAACCGGGCCAGGGTGGCCGTGGTCACATCAACTGCCAACCAAAGGAATATTGGCAGCAGCTTTTTACAAGCAACGGGTATGTTCGTGATGAGACAAGCGAAAACTACCTCAAAATCATCATGCAATCAGGCTATCACCTGGGCTGGCTGATTAATAATTTGATGATTTACCTAGCCTCAGCTTGAGTTGGTTGTGATATCCGAGTGGCGATCTTTGCGACGCTTCCATAGGATGAAAAAGACTACCAGTGCCGCTACAATTGCCAGAATCGACAAACTTAACCACAGCCACCACAATGATGAGCTAGCTTGCGGCGCGGCTTGATTTTGACTAGGGTTTGAGACCGATTGGTTCAGAGCAAAGAAGGTCATGTTAGCTTTACCATCGGTAATAGAGTTGAGGGCTATTTTGATATCGTCTTTGTTATCGCTAGTGACGTCATATTGCTTACTTTGCCCAACGTATAAGCGATCCTGAATTGGGGTCGAAGCAATGGTGAAAACGACATAGTCCGGCCCGATTTCGTTGATGGTAATGCTATGGCGCTCGGTGCCATTTAAGCCAGCGACGTCAAAATAAACTACTTGGTTTACGACCAGGTCAAAAGTTTTACCGCCGGGTTGGAAAAAATCTTGAAAGTCATTGAGTAAAATGGCTTCTGGTTGGGCCGGCTGGGCCTGAGTCGAACTTTGGCTGCTACTGGCACACCCAGTATTGTAGGGACAATTGCCATAAGTTCCGTTGCCATAGGTCGTGGCCCAAGCTGTACCGGATGAAACAAGCATTAACCCGGCCAATAGGCCGATACCAACCATATTTATGATTCTTTGCTTCACCACTTTGCTCATGCTTACCTAAATGTTAGCACAAGACTGTAAATCTAGTCTGCTATGGGACCTCCGAGAGAGGTTTTACATCCGTCACTAAAGCGCTTATACTAAAGCTAATAATTGGTGGAGGATGTATGTTTGCAGGGAAATTCGAAGAGCTATTAATCGTATTGCTGATTATCCTGTTGCTCTTTGGGGCCAAAAAAATTCCCGAGCTTGCCCGCAGCATTGGTCAATCGATCAATGAGGTCAAGAAGGGTGTGGCCGGCGAGAGTTCAGACGACACTGTCGAAAAGAAAGCTTAGTTTTCTAAGCGGTACTTAGGACATATAGTGTCTCCATCGCTGACTTTTCACGATCACATTAAAGAGTTGCGGCATAGACTACTGTGGGTTCTGCTGGTGGTTGGTTTTGGTTCGATTTTGGGCTACGTTTTTCGGGGACCGATTATTTTGGTACTGCAGCGGCCGTTGGGCGCGCCTTTATTCTACAATTCCCCAGCCGGCAGCTTTAATTTCATCCTAAAAGTTTCCGGCCTGCTGGGACTAATGATGGCGCTGCCTTTGATTGTTTATAACTCGATTCGGTTTGTGGAGCCGGCCCTGCCGAACGTGCTCAAACGATTCTTGCTACTCAAGGTCATCATTTTCTCAACCATATTGGCCGCCTTGGGTGTGGCGTTCGGTTTCTTCATCATAATTCCGATGTCGCTGCACTTTTTTTCAAAGTATTCTAGTGCCGCCATTCAGCCGCTGATTTCGGCTGACGCCTATTTGTCGTTTGTTTCAAACACCCTGCTGACTTTTGCTTTGCTGTTTCAAATTCCTTTGATCGTGCTCTTCATTAATCGCATAAAGCCGATTAAGCCCTCAAAATTGTTGCGCTATCAGCGCCATGTGGTGGTATCGGCCTTCGTCTTGGCCGTCATTCTGCCTTTCACCTACGACCCAATTACCCAATTCGTCATGGCTATCCCGATTGTTTTTCTCTACTACTTATCAATAATTTTGGTTTGGATGGTTAATCGAAGAGTCGAATACCCAGCTGAAGCTGTGGGTGAGGTGGCTGAACCAAACTCCGAACTGCAGCTACCCACGGCTTTACCAGAAATCGCTGAACCCAAGCCTCGGCTGCGTCGCCAACACCCGGCCAACGTTTTGAATACAACTCTCGATGGGGTTAAGTTAGCCCGCAAAGATCGCCCAGCGACCCAGTTCAAGGCGCCACCAGCCATGCAGGTTAATCGCTATAACATTTTAGACTTAAGCCAGGAATCTTGACGTTTGGGTCATGAATCGATAGAGTAATACCAAAGCATAACTTTTTTGTGAGAACATGGTCAAAAAACCGATCGAACAACTTCTAACAAAGCCAATGAATCGCCGTGAATTTCTAGCTCACATTGGGGCTGGTGCTCTGGCGGTAGTCGGGGTTAGCGGCTTGGTCAAAACCCTGTCTGAATTTGGCGGGCAGCGTCACCAGATTTCCGGGTATGGATCGAGCTCCTATGGCGGCGGTGCCAAAAAACACTAATTTTCTGCCCTGAAAATCTTTGATTATTCCCTCAATCTAATCTAGAATAAGCACAAGTGGAATGTGCAGTTTTTTAGTTAATTACGAGGTAAATGTATAACCAATGGCACGGCTCCCAACACCAGGTGGAGATGACGGCACATGGGGTTCGATTCTTAATGACTTCCTGAACGTCGGGCATAATAGCGACGGCAGTCTTAAAGATGTCGTCAGTAAATCTGGCACTGATACTATCACCGGCGCCAAAACCTTTACCGTCTCGCCGACGGTACCAACTCCATCGTCTTCTGGCGATGCTACCACCAAGGCCTACGTTGATGCCACGGCTGGGGTCGGAGCCTCAGGCCCGACTGGCGCGACTGGCGCCACTGGACCGGCCGGTGCAACTGGTGCCGGTACCACCGGTGCCACCGGTTCGGCGGGCACTCAGGGTCTAACCGGCGCCACAGGTCCGGCTGGAGCCACAGGCACAACTGGAGCTACCGGCACCGCTGGGACAACCGGAGGGGTTGGCGCGACTGGCGCCACTGGGCCAACTGGTTCAGCCGGCACAACTGGTGCCACTGGTGCTGGTACCACCGGCGCCACTGGCCCGGTTGGTGCGACCGGTTCGCTTGGAGTCACCGGCGCAACCGGACCGCAAGGTGTTTCGGGTGGGTCAACTAACTGGACGGGTAATTGGGCAACCTCAACCCCATATGCGCAATTCGATGCAGTTAGCAACAATGGCTCAAGTTATATTTGTACCAGTGCTCACACCTCTGGGGCTTCGACCGAACCGGGAGTGGGCGGCAGTTGGCAAACGGTCTGGGCCTTACTAGCCGAAGCCGGCGCCACTGGGCCCACTGGTAACGATGGGGCCACTGGGCCAACCGGTACCACCGGAGCCACTGGACCGGCTGGCGCAACTGGCGCTCAGGGTACAACTGGCTCAACCGGACCGACTGGTTTAACCGGAGCCACTGGGGCTGTCGGCGGTTCAATTACTATTCCATACACTTTCTCGACTACCACCACCGATTCCGATCCTGGCAATGGCAACTTACGCCTAGACAACGCCACTCAGAGTAGCGCTACAACCATCCGAGCCGATTTGTTGGGCAGTGACACCACTGATTGGAGTGCAGTGCTGGCCACCTTTGCCGATAGCACCAATACGGTCAAAGGATACATTCGATTATTTAAAACCTTAGACACCACCAAGTGGTTGGTCTTTAGTGTTTCGGCTGTGGCTTCACCCAGCGGTTACAACAACATCTCAGTTGCAAATATCAGTGCATCATCGGCTAATCCATTTGCTAATGCCGATGCCATCACTCTCTCGTTTGAGCGCTCCGGTGATCGTGGTTCCGCTGGTACGACCGGAGGCCAAGGTGCCACCGGCGCTCAAGGTGCCACGGGGCCAGCTGGAGCCACCGGTTCAACTGGTACGCAGGGTGCCACAGGTTCAGCTGGGACGCAGGGTGCCACCGGAGCCGACGGCGCCACTGGGACGGCCGGTGCTCAAGGCGCCACCGGTACAGCTGGATCGGCCGGTCGTGATGCTGGGATCAAATACACCTATTCCACCAACACGACTGCTAGCGATCCTGGTACTGGTGTAATTAAGTTCAATTCGACGACGCTTTCGTCCATTAACGCTTTGCGTATTAGTGAGACGGACGGTGATAGCAACACTATCGATACGCTGATTCAAACTTGGGATGATAGCACGACTTCGGCTACCCGCACCACCATTACGATGGTCAAAGACGGTGCGCCGGGTAATGTTTTGGTTTTGCAAGTGGCCGGTGCCATTACCGATAACGGCACTTGGGATAACTGTACGGTCAGTTATGTAAATTCAAGCGGCAGTTTCGCTAACAACGATGTTGTAAAAATCTTTTACTCCCGCACTGGCGATGCCGGTGCGACTGGCCCGACTGGGGCCACTGGCACCACCGGCGCCACGGGAGTTGGTGCCACCGGTCCAACTGGTGCCACCGGGCCAACTACCGTGGCCGATAATGTCTTTACTGTCCAAGACGATGGCGACGCTACTAGGCAAATGCAGTTCCAATTGTCGGGTATTACAGCCGGCAATACGCGCACTCTGACGGTCCCAGATGCCTCTGGCACTATGACGCTGCTTGGCAATGCCTCGGTCGGTTCTGGCTCGGTGGTGCTCGCCAATACACCCACACTTACCACGCCAGTAATCGGGGCGGCTACCGGTACGTCGCTGGTATTGTCATCATTCATCAACGAAGCCAAGGGCACCGATGTGGCCTCTGGCACCACCACCAATATTGGCGCCGCCACCGGTAATTACATAAATGTTACTGGCACCACCACTATCACTGCCTTTGATACGGTTCAGGCTGGCACCCGTCGCATTGTCAAATTCACTGGAGCTCTAACCCTAACCCATAATGCCTCAAGCCTGATTTTGCCTGGTGGCGCTAACATCACCACTGTGGCTGGGGACACGGCCGAGTTTGTATCTCTCGGATCCGGCAACTGGATCTGCACGAGCTATGAACCCGTCACAGTGACGGGTTCAGGAAGTACAGTCAAGGCCACTTCACCCACCCTTGTTACACCAACTATTGGTGTAGCCACAGCCACATCAGTTAACAAGGTAGCCTTAACTGCACCGTCGTCATCCGCCACTTTGACAATTGCCGATGGCAAAACCCTAACCGCCAACAACTCCATAACGCTAGCCGGCACCGATACCACCACCATGACATTCCCGTCTACTTCTGCCACTATTGCCAGGACCGATGCCGCTAACACCTTCACCGGCCACCAAACCATTGAGGGCGTGACTAGTACCGGCGCGACCGGCACCGGCCAGTTCGTTTTTGATACTTCGCCGACTCTCGCCACACCAATCCTGACAACGCCAACAATCAATACCCCGACAATTACAGTCTGGAACAATTGGATATCTGATACCAACACCTGGACATACGCCACAAATACTTCTTACGCCAACACCTTTACCATTTCGTCGGCTACTGATTACACCACTACATTCGTCAAGGGTACTAGGATCAAGATGACTAACTCGACAGTTAAATATTTTGTGGTGATCGACTCAAGCTTTTCCTCAAATACCACAACGGTCACAATTAACGGGGGCGATACTTATGTGCTGGCCAACGCCGCTATCTCGGCCACCTTCTTTTCTTACGCTGCTAACCCAGCCGGTTACCCTACTTGGTTCGCCTACACGCCAACCTTGGTTGGTTGGTCGGCCAACCCGACAACTTTAGCTTATAGGTTCAAAGTCGATGGAAATACCTGCACAACGCTAGTTAGGCAGGGGACTAATGGCACTAGCAATGCCACGACTACGACTATTTCGCAGCCGATTGGATCGGGTACAGTCGCAAACGCCATATGGGCTGCGCCGCTTCAATTTACCGACAATAGCGTGGTTAGTACCACTCCGGGAGTTGTAACCTGCGGCAGTGCCACCACTGTATTCACCGTTAGAACTGACTACAACACTGCGGCCTGGACCAGTTCTGGTGGAAAAAAAGTACAATTTTCAATTAGTTACGAGATCTAGGCGGTAGTAGAATGGCACGATTACCTACACCCGGAGGAGATGATGGCACTTGGGGCAAGATCCTCAATGATTTTCTAGAAGTTGGCCTCAATAGTGATGGCACTCTTAAAGACGTCGTCTCAAAATCCGGTAGTGATACCATTACTGGTTCCAAAGTCTTCACCGCCTCACCAATGGTCCCAACCCCAACCCTCACCGGGGATGCCGCCAATAAGGCCTACGTAGATGCTACGGCTGGCCTGGGGGCCACCGGCCCGGATGGTGCCACCGGAGCGACCGGGCCTCGGGGTACTACTGGAGCTACTGGACCTCAAGGCGACCCCGGCAGTCTTGGTGCTACAGGCCCGGATGGCGCGACTGGCCCAGACGGTGCCACTGGTCCGGATGGTGCCACCGGCCCGAATGGTAGTACCGGTCCCCAGGGTCCCACCGGTGCCACCGGCCCGCGCGGCCATGTGGCTGGTGACACTTTCTTGTATACCTATGACAATGGCGACACTTCGGATTCCGACCCTGGCAATGGCAAGCTAAAGTTTGATAACGCCACCATCTCATCGGTCACCACTATCTACATTGACCTGCTTGATGCTGGAGGTACGGACTTAACCAGTTGGCTAGCGGCCTTGTTGGGCGGCACCATCAAACTATTTAACGATTCCGATCCAACCAAATTTGCCATCTTTAGCGTCAGTGCCGTCACGGTGGTAGCCGGTTACCGCAAGTTAGTTGTAACTTATTTAACAAGCAATGGCAGCCTTGGTACAACTGCTGGTGATCTGGCCGTCACCTTTGCGCCGTCCGGCCCCACCGGCCCCCCCGGTAACGCCAGCGTTCAAGGTGCCACAGGTGCCACTGGGCCGCTTGGTCCAGCCGGAGCAACTGGGGCCGGCGCAACTGGCGCCACCGGTTCGGCGGGCGGGGTTGGTTCCCAAGGCGCAACTGGCGCCACCGGTTCTACGGGGAGTGTTGGTTCTCAAGGCGCCACCGGCGCCACCGGATCTCAGGGCAACTTTGGGGGTAACAGTTTCTCATTTACCCTCGACACCTCAAGTACTGCCGATGCTGATCCAGGTAGCGGTAAACTTAGGCTCAACAACGCCACTATCTCATCGGTTTCCCAAGTATTTGTCGATATCTTTGACTCCAACGGCAGCAACCTGTCCACTTGGCTCGATAGCCTCACCGGCGGCATTATTAGGCTCTACAATAATTCCGTCCCTAACAAATTCGCTGTCTTTACAATTACAGCGGTCACTACGGGTACTGGCTACCGCAAGCTGAGCGTAACTTATCTGACCAGCAACTCGACTTTAAGTACAACCAGCGGAGATCTGGTGATGACCTATGCTGCCCAGGGTGATGCCTCCGAGATAACCTACAGCGGCACATTATCATCGACCTTTGTTGATGATGCTCTCGATGAGCTGGCTTCGGATGTTGTTAGCACCTTAACCGACTTACGGTCCAACGCCATACTAGTTGATGACTTTTATAGCGGCTTGACTCACGTGATTTGGAGCAATCCCACTACTCAGCCGATAAGCTCTATCGGTCAACTAAATTGGTCTATTGACGAGGGCTCAACCGGTACAATCTTGCCACCTTCGCTATTGGTACCATCCGACACGGGAGGCGGTATCTTCTATTTCGGTACTGGAACCACCTCCACCGGCTATGTCCAGATCAACTTAGGCCAGTATCAAATGGCAAGTGTACCAATCTTCATTAATGAGTGGCGTTTGAAAGTTGAGGCCCTCAATGATGGCAGCAACCAGTTTTCAACTTACTTTGGTCTTCATAACGGTATCAATACCGAGCCGACCAATGGCTTCTACTTTAAGTACAGTCCCTCCAGTACCACTTGGACTTGTGTGACAGCGGTGGGCGGAGTAAGGAACTCACTGGCTTCCAGCCCGGCTACTACGGTTGATACGTCGTATCATCGTTTCAGAATTTACTTCGATAGCACAAACGCACTTTTCTACATTGACGATGTCTTGGTAGCAACCAGTGCCAGTAGTCTGCCTGGAGCATTCAGTAATTACGGGCCATCGTTTAGCATAGTAAAATCGCTTGGCGCCACTAACCGAAAAGTCCATGTTGATTATTTCTATCTCCAGTACGGCGTTTCACGATGACCAATATCTTAGTTATTTTTGCTGATGATATGCGCTACGACACCTTGAAATACATGTGGCATGGTCGACGGCGATTATTAGCAGAGGGCTATCACTTTACGTCTAGTCGTCTAAATATCGGTCTTTGCCAGCCGGCCAGAACCGGTATTTTGACGGGCCAGTACAGCATGCGGCATGGTGTGCTGGATAATAATCAGGCCGACATCGATGGGGGTAATGTTGACCACAACAACACTGTGGGCCGGTGGGTACACGATAAAGGTTACGCAACCGCCATGATCGGTAAATATATGAACGGCGCTGGCACCTTCCATCCAAAACCAACTGGCTGGGACACTTGGCGGCACCTGACTTTGCCCGACACCCAGGATCCTTACCAATATGCTTCGGATAATGGGACATCCCAAACACACCCGGGTATATTTCAAATGACTTATTTAAAGCAGCAAGCGATCAGCTTTATGCAAACCGCCACTCAACCATGGTTTTTGTATTTGGCGCCAACTGTGCCACATTACCCATATACTCCACGCCCTGACCATTACCACAAATGGCACCGAATCCAGTGGCCGGTGGTTGACGAAGAGGACGTTAGCGACAAACCATCGTGGATCCAGTCATTGCCAGCATTAACCAAGGCCGATTTGAACCTCGCCAAAGGGTTAGCTAGAGATCAACTACGAGAGTTGCTCGTGCTTGACGAAACCATTGAAGCACTGTTTCAGCAATTGGAAACATCCAGCCAGCTAAGTAATACGGTGGTGATATTCCATAGCGACAACGGCATCCACTACTATGAACACCGCACCACAGGGCCATCGACCAAAAATACAGTCTATGACGTGTCAATACACGTACCGTTGATTATTAGGGGGCCGGGTATTCCGATCGGATCAGCCGACGTCCCAGTCAACAGCCAAGACGTCAGCGCCACTATTTCGGCCATTGCTGGGGCCTCACCATCTATTGCACTCGACGGAGTCGACCTGCGTGATATCATTAACAATCCTGCAACTTATGCAACCCGGGCCATCCCGCACGAGCTGAACGATAGTCTTGCCGATAACCTTGCCCCTCACCCCCCCGGTCTTGGCGTTACCACCAAAAACCGTAAACTCTACCGCTTTTTCACCACCGGAACCGACCAATACGAAATGTACGAGCTGGACAATGACCCCAACGAGCTCACAAATGTGGCCAATGACTCCGGTCATTTGAGCGAGCGGAACTCGCTTGAAGCCACGCTTAACTCTATTGATCCATATGCCCGCAACGCCGTTATACCTGGTAGTAGCGGTGATTATTTGGCCACTCCTTCGGCATCACCACTGGTTATTACCGGGGATATTGACGTTAGGGTAAAAGTAATGCTCAATGATTGGACGCCTAGTGCTGTTGTTATCTTATTTAGTAAATCCACTTCGGTGGCAAATCAAAGGGGTTGGCGCATTCGTGTTAATACTACCGGCATTATTGATTTCCAATGGTCAACGGCCGGAACCAGTTTCTTGACTGCCGCGATGTCTACTGCATCGGGATTCGTTGACGGCCACGGCCAGTGGGTCAGAGCAACTATGGATGTCGATAACG
>DATIHN010000023.1 GCA_035480635.1 Candidatus Saccharimonadales bacterium | reverse complement strand
CCCCCCCCCCCCCCCCCCCCCCCCCCGGCGCCCCCCGAGCGAGTTCGAAGCAGAGCATCGGGGGTGCGAAAGGGTCGGGTGGCACGCAGCCACTGGCACTGCAGCCGGCTGCGTGCGTCAACGCAGCTGCGCGCATCAACCCGACCTTAAGAGGGGGCAAAAGTTCGACACGCCTCGACGAGCTTTCGCTCGAAGCCGGGCGCCAGATGCATCCCTCTTGCGGGGTTGCGAAAGTGTTTGCAGTGTTCTGGATGTTTCACCAACCAGTATCGGGAACACCTTCGCATTATTGAACCAGTCTGAGCTAACCGAAGCTTTTCTTTCTAGACTTTGGGGTATCACCTTTCCCAACCCTCTCGGGTTCCACGCTGCACGCATTCTAGCATGCCTCCGCGTAGGACTCATTTTGCAAGTCCTGGGCGCTTACACTGCACTCTGACCTCAGCCTTGTCCCAGATTAGGTTAGCCCCATTTGCTTTTGGGTCGGGGCGGCTTTGGACGACTGGTACCGAATTTTCAAATCAAACTCTTTCGAGCGATGGGAAATACTATACCAAACATAAGAATTGTTGTCAATAGGGTTTTTTTATTAAAAAGGGCCTTTTTAGCCCTACTATTTCTGTCCCGTGGGCAGGCGCTCCAACTTTTCTTTCACCCTGGAATCTCTACACCACGCCTTCTTGTCGTTCGGCCTCTCAAACTGGCTAGATGATTAGGCTCTAAAAGGTCGAGTAAGACCTTAGGGAGACAGTTTTATTAGGCCGAACGACCTATATATTACATCCATACATCAGATTGCGAAGAAAGATGTAATGGGAGATATAGACTGAGCAATCTGCTCTAACTTAACTAGAAAAGAAAGCTACCCCACCAATTTTTTTGTATCGACTAAGTTAGTAGTCGTAATGGGAGTAAGAAGAGAGAGCTTACATAAAAAATGGGCTGGGGGAAGAAGCTACTTATAAGCGATTAGTAGTCCATACCCATGCCGCCCGGCATACCACCACCCCCACCCATAGCCGGCTTATCCTCCGGCACATCCACCACTAGCGCCCCCATGGTCATAGCCGTCCCGGCAATGCTAACGGCATTCTGCAAGGCTTCCTTGGTGACTTTGGCGGGGTCCACAATCCCCTTTTGATTCAAATTGATGGCCTTTTCGGCATTGGTGACATCAAAGCCCTGACCATTGGCGGCTTCTAGGGCCTTGCCCAACTTTTCTTCGGCGTTCAAACCAGCGTTTTCCATTAGTTGTTTGAAAGGCTGAACCAGCGCGTTTTTGAGTATTAGTTGCCCAGCGTCTCTCGAACCTCGAACGCCACTAGCTTCAACTTTCAGTGACTTTGAAAGATCAACTAAGGTTACGCCACCGCCAGGCACAATCCCCTCGGCCACGGCCGCTTTGGTGGCAGCCACGGCGTCATCGACGCGATATTTCTTTTCTTCAATCTCAGTTTCGGTGGCTCCACCAACTTTGATGACGGCCACTTTACCGGCTAGAGCCGCTAGGCGTTCTTCCATCTTTTCTTTATCGAACTCGCTGGTGGCGCTTTCGATCTGGCCCTTGAGCTGATCGATGCGAGCGGCCACGGCTTTTTGATCGCCGTAACCTTCCACAATCGTAGTGTTATCTTTATCGGCAATGATTTTACGTGCGCTGCCGAGCATATCGATGGTGGCGTTTTCGAACGTCACACCTTGATCTTCGCTAATGACGGTGGCGCCGGTGAGTACTGCAATGTCTTCCAAAATGGCTTTGCGCCGATCGCCAAAGGCCGGAGCCTTAATGGCTAACGCATTAAAGGTGCCTTTGAGGCGGTTCAAAATCAGGGTCGCCAGGGCCTCGCCCTCAACGTCCTCGGCAATTATGACTAAGTCTTTCTTGCCGCCCTGGGCAACCTTTTCGAGTAAAGGCAGTACGTCTTGGATCGAACCGATTTTCTTATCGGTCACCATAATCAAAGGTTTTTCGTAAACGGCTTCCATGCGCACGGTGTCGGTGGCCATGTAAGGGCTGACGTAGCCGCGATCGAATTTGAAGCCTTCGACAATTTCTTTTTCCAGCCCCAAGGTTTGCGATTGCTCAACTGTCACCGAACCCTCTTCGCCCACGGCTTCGATAACGTCAGCAATCAAGCTGCCAATTTCGGCGTCTCCAGCCGAAACGGTCGCGACTTGCGCCACCTTTTCTTTATTACCAGCAATTTTTTCGGTCATTGATTCGATCTTGGCAAGCACCGTAGCGTTAGCCTCATCCAAGCCCTTCTTCAAATCCATTGGATTGTGGCCAGCCGCAATCAAACGATTGGCCTCACTTAAGATGTGATAGGTCAAAACGGTGGCAGTAGTCGTACCATCACCGACGGTATCGCCAGTTTTGCTAGCGGCTTGTTTGACCAGTTCGGCCCCAATGCTTTTACCTAGGCTATCACCTTCTTTTTTAACTTCCAAATCAATGGCCTTGGCCACCGTTACGCCATCGTGAGTCACGCTCGGCCCGCCGTAGCTTTTACCAATCACCACGTTGCGGCCCTTGGGCCCCATGGTTACTTTAACGGCATCATATAATTCTTTGGCACCAGCCAGTACCCTGGCTCTAGCATCATCATCGTAGAAAACTTGTTTAGCCATGTTTGCTCCTTACTTCTTTACCACTGCCAGCACGTCTTCTTCTTTGAGCAGCAGCAGTTCTTGATCATCAACTTTGACTTCGTTGGGACCATACTTGGCGTATAAAATCTGATCCCCCACCCGCACCTCTTTAACGTCTTTGCCGACGGCCAAAACCTCGCCCACCTGGGGCTTTTCTTTGGCAGTGTCGGGAATGTAGAGCCCAGTCGAAGTCTGAGTTTGGGCTTCCAATGATTTGGCCACAATCCGATCGGCCAATGGTTGTAACTTCATACACACTCCTTGTTTCTCGAAATAATTTAGCACTCATACGCATAGAGTGCTAATAACGTTCTAATCGTAACCGAGAGACCTGGTTGCTGTCAAGCCTTCATAAAAAGTTAACGGCCGAATCAATTTAGATTCGGCCGCATGGTTGCCGGTGGCAGTTAGCCTACGAAGATTCCCATAAGCCCAACGAAGGCAACGAACGACCAGACGATGCACATAATCCGGTACTGTTTGTCTCCACTACGCATGTACATATGGTAGTTCAGAAATCCTTCGGTCATTGCCGCTACAAGTAAAGCCAGATGGCCCATAGGAGTGATGCGGATCAGGCCGAGGAAACCTGACAGGTAGTAGGCAACGATGAAGCTCGCGATTAGCACGGATGCCGTAAGAAGTATCCCGACGGGATCGTTGGCTACATCAGCACTATCGGGTGTCATGGTTAACTCCTTAGGAGGTGCGGAATTACGACTTTGGTAACCAACCAAAGTCGTTGAGGAGATAAAGCGCTGCTAACAGAGGCATGAGCCCACCAAAACTTGCGATCAACAGCACAGTTTGATGGGAGTAATCCTGGCCCTGCAAGTGTCTAGCCAGTCTCATACAGACCCACGCAAGCACGAAGCTCGCCATCATCATGACCAGCGGGGAGAGAGCGTTGAGTAAGAACACCACCACAAGCGATGCAAGAGTGGTGAGAAGTGAAAGGAGCATGTACGGCCAAAAGGAAAGCGCGAGCTTCTGAGTAGTCTCCATTGCGTCTCCTTGATAGGCGTAAACTGGCACCAGACTAGCAAACAACTAGGTTTTAATCAACTGCTCCAGCTCTTGGCACTTTTGTTCCATGGTATCTTGATTATTCGCTTCAACGTTTAGCCGCACCAATGGTTCGGTATGACTGGCGCGCAAGTTAAACCACCACGTACCATAATCAACCGTTAGGCCATCTAATCGATCTTGCTTTCCACCCGTGTGAGCAATCGCGATTTTTTCGATGGTGGCCTTGGGATCGGCCACATCAAAGCTCAGTTCGCCCGAATGAAAGTACTTGCGGAAAGGTTGGGCCAATTCCGATAGCTTCTTGCCCGACCGAGCCAATATATCGATGGCCAGAGCCGCCGCCAGCAAACCGGAATCACTGTAATAATTGTCGCGGAAGTAGAAGTGACCGACGCCCTCAGCTGCCATCACGCCGTCGTGCTTTTTTAGGGCCGGGCGAATGTGGGCCCCGCCGACTGGAGTGCGAATGGCTTGACCACCGGCAGCGCTAATCGCCTCAGGCATAATTTTGCTCATCCGCAAATCGTAGAGCACAGGAGCTCCCGGGTTCTTTTTGAGCAAATCCTGAGCCAAAATAGCCGCTAGCACCGAGGCCGTCAACGGCTGACCGGTTTCATCAACAAAGTACACCCGATCGCCATCGCCATCAAAGGCCAGACCAAAATCGAGCTGGCCCGATTTGACGGCTTTAATTAAATCCACCAGGTTGGCATCGATTGCCGGATTGGCCAGGTGATGTGGGAATGTGCCATCGAGTTCAAAGTAAAGGGGCGTAATTATGAGCGGCACGTTTTTAGCAAATATCGGTACAATCTGGCCGGCCATGCCATTCCCAGCATCAATAGCCACTTTGAATTTAGGCCACTGCCCAGCCGAAACTAGTGATAAAACATGATCAACCCACCACTCCCCCAAGTCGCGTTTAATAATGGTGCCAACGTGCTCAATCACCGCCACATCCAGCTGCATGGACATGTTTTGGATTTCGACTAAGCCGGTTTCGATGCCAATCGGCTGAGCCTGAGCGCCGCTCAGTTTGATGCCGTTGTACTGGCCGGGGTTGTGGCTGGCGGTGATCATGGCCCCGCCGGCGGCATCGAGATAGCCGGTGGCAAAGTACATCATATCGGTGGTAATCAAACCTAAGTCGACGACTTCCCGACCACGGCTGGCGGCACCTTGGATGAAGGCCTTGGCCATTTCCCCGCTGTCTTCGCGCATGTCGCGGCCAACTACGATCGGCCCGGTAGCATCACTTAAAAATTCGGCAAAGGCCCAGCCAATTAGGCTACATACCCGTTCATTAATTTGGTCGGGGTAGGTGCCCCGAATGTCATAAGCTTTGAAAATGTTGTGGTCAATCTGCATTATTCATAAGTCTAACGGTAAGCTCATCTAACGAAAAGGGGCGGCTCCGAAGAGCCGCCCCAGTTTTCCCCCGAGCGGGCAAGTGTTAGACCAGACTGTTACGACGGCGAGAACCAAACATCATGGCCGCACCCAGGACCACCAGGGCCAGTCCGGCACCCGTCATGGGACCGGAATGGCTGCTGCCGGTGAAAGGCAGGCCAGTCGTTGTCGGCGGCGTAGCCGTCGTCGGTGGCACCGTTGTTGGCTGAGCACTCGTTGGTGGCACCGTGGTTGGTGGCGTCGTCGGTGGAACAGTCGTTGGCGGCGTGGTCGTCACCGGGACCGTTGTTGGGGTCGTCTCGGGCACAGTTGTCGTGACCGGGACGGTGGTCGTGGTGGTCGACGTTGTCACCGGCACCGTGGTGGTTGATGTTGTCACGGGCACCGTCGTCGTCACCGGCATCGTGGTCGTTGAGGTCGAGGTGGTTGTCGTGACCGGCGTCGTTGTTGGTGGCGACGTAGTCGTCGGCGGGGTCTCGCAGTGCACCCAGAACTCCTTGTGTTTGACGTCGGCGCCGATAGACCCAGGTGTGTCGGTAGTCAGCTCGACGTGATAGCCCTGCTGGGGCTGCGGCGTGAAGTTGGCCAACAGCGCCGAAAGGTCGTAGGTACGCGAGCCGTCCAGGCCCGCTACAGAGCCCCCGCCCGACGCGTCGTCGTTGTCCAGCTGCACGTCATCGGTCAGGATGACCTGGTTGCCGGTTGGTGGATGGACCGCGAACGTTACGTGGGATACCACGTTGGCGTCGAAGGCATACCAATCGACCTGGAAAATGCAGACATGCGGCTCGTTATTCGGCTGGTCGTCGAATACGACACCGTCGATCTTGATGGTGCCATTGTTGCCGGGCGGTTGGTTCGCACTTGCGCTCTTGTGAACGGCGGCAGTGCCGCTGGGGTTGACCCCGGTCGAACTAGCCGAACCGGCGGTCGCCAGCAACATCAAACCAAAGGCGATGATGATGGCCCCAACCACGCCCAAACTTAGGCGTCGCATACGTTTCCCCATGTCAAGCTCCTCTGCTCGGGGAATTCTACTTGAGAATCAAGTTGGCTGGATTCTATAATATTAACCCAAAAAAGTCAACCTCTTATGCTTAAAATTTCCGGCGTATAATACGCTTATGGCTAGATCGTATTTGATGTGTCCGCCAACTTATTTCCGGGTTGATTACGAAATTAATGATTGGATGCACCAAAATGACCCCGTTGATATTGCCAAAGCCCGGGTTCAATGGGAATCGGTTCGAGATATTTATTTAAAGCTTGGTCACAGTGTGCTCTTCATCGAACCACACGAGGCCGTGCCGGATCTGATTTTTACAGCCAATGCCGGCCTGATCTTGGATGGCAAAGTTTTATTGAGCAATTTCAAATATGAGGAGCGCCAGCCGGAAACAGCCATCAACCGGGAATGGTTTGAAAATCATAGTTACTCAAAAGTAAAAGTGACTGAAAACGTTTGGGAGGGCGAGGGCGATTGTTTGGTAGCCAATGGATGGATTTTTGCCGGTTACGGCTTCCGCTCCGACAAAGCCTCCCACACGGAAGTTGCTAAGTTCTTTGACCGCGAAGTTATTAGCTTGAAGTTGGTTGATCCGCGGTTTTACCATCTAGACACTTGCTTCTGCCCGCTCGATGCCCGCACCATTATGTACTTCCCCAGCGCTTTTGATGATGCCAGCCGCAAAAAGATTAAGGACAGTGGTTTGATGTTAATCGAAGCTGAGGAGTCGGAGGCCGCTGCCTTTGGTCTGAATGCCGTAAGCGACGGGCATAATGTCATCATGAGCAGCCAAGCCCCGGCACTAGCTGGCGACCTGCGTAAACGCGGCTACAACCCCATCATGGTCGATATCAGCGAGTTCAAAAAATCTGGCGGCGGCGTTAAATGTATAACTTTGGAGCTGAGAACTTGAGCCCGATCATCGTCATCCTCATTACCCAACTGCTGTTTTCACTGACTGATTTGTTGGCCAGGGCCAATCTCAAACACGCCGCCTTCAACGTCTCAACCTTTGTTCAACCCTGGTTTTTGTGGTACGCAGTGGCTCGTGTGGTTTTTACCTTTGCTCAATTCTACGTCTTTACTAAAGTCGACCTCGGTAAAACCGTCACCCTCTTTGCTATCACCGGCATTGTCATGGCCAACATTTTGGGCGTACTTTTCTTAAAAGAAGTCCTCTCCGTCAAAGACTACTTCGGCGTTATGCTAGCCATTTTGGCGCTGATAATTTTATCGATTAAATGATTTGAGGCCCGGGCTAACAGCTTGTATCCCATCAGCAAGTTACATTCTAATTTCTCTCCCCACCAATTTTTTGGGTAAGCTTACTCTTATTGCCCCCGCAGTCTTGTCATTTACTTAGTCGATACAAAAAAATTGGTGGGGTGGGTTTTCTTTTTTGTTAAGTTAGAGCAGATTGCTCAGTCTATATCTCCCCTTACTTAGTCCTTCGCAATCTGCTGTCTGGATTTAATAAATACACTCTTCTAGCTGAATGCCTGAATTACGCCATTTAGCAGGTTGTGAGGGGTTTGGTGGTGGGAGAAGTAAAACGAACACCCTGCTCTAGTTGATCCAAGAGATAGGCTCCCCAGCCCATTTTTTTGTATCGACTAGGTTAGTAGTCGTAATGGAAGTAAGTAGAGTGAGCTTACATAAAAAATGGGCTGGGAGAAGAAGTTAGATCGTCTGCCCACTGTTAGGCATGAAAGTTATTTTTCAATTCTGCGAGGCGGGTTGAGCGTAGAGTTTTTGCAGCTGGCGGGTCGCTATATAGCTGCGTTCCAGGCCGACAATTATTAATAACAAGGTAAAAATTATCACTAAATAAAGGGTGATGCGGCGATCAAAGTTCACTGTTTATCCAAGCGATTACGAATGGCCTGGCGGGCCACGGCCAGCTCATCCCAGGGGTGCTCACCATCGGCACTCTCCATAGTCTTTTCGTGCCCCTTGCCCAAAAGCACTACCGTGTCACCGCTTTTGGCCTGGTCAACGGCATACTGGATGGCTTTGGTCCGATCATGGATCATAAACAAATCTTCGCCTTCGCGTTTACCGCTGCGGCCAGCGCCCTCGGCGATTTGAATCATGATGGTGTTGCCATCGGTATCGCGATCATCCTCTTCCGTCACCACCACCAGATCGCCGTATTTACCAGCGATCTGACCCTGAGCCGACCGTTTGGCCTCATCGCGCCGACCGGCGGAGCCGAAGACGGCAATCAAACGCCCTTTAGTTGAGCTCCGCAAATCACTCAAGATCTTTTCAAAGCTGTCCGGCGTATGCGCAAAGTCGACGATGACGCTAAAATCTTGACCTTCATCGATGGTGTTCATGCGGCCCTCGACGTTTTTGAGAGCCGCAATGCCAGTGGCAATTTGGTTGTCTTTTAGACCGATAGCAAGGCCGACGCCAACCGCTGCTAAAGCATTGGCAATGTTAAATTGGCCAGGTAAATTCAGGGTTAAATCTATGTTTCGATTTTTATAAACGGCTTTAAACATACTCCCCTGCCCGCTAGTTTGAACATTCTCAGCCCGCAGATCGCCAGTAGCTAACCCATAAAGGATGGGGTTTTTGACGGCTCCAGCAAACAGCTCAGCGCTGACATCTTCGGCGTTAATAATCCCAGCCCGTAGTCCTCGGCGATTCTGATTGGCCAGTTTGAAGAGTCGAAGTTTGGCATCGCGGTAGCGCTCAAAAGTGCCATGGTAGTCCAAGTGTTCATGCGTCACATTGGTCATTACGGCCACACTGTATGGGATCCCCCAAACTCGGTTTTGGGCCAGGGCATGGCTGGTAGTTTCCAGCACCAACCAGTCGATGCCCTGAGCTTTGAGCTCTTTAATCCGCTTCATCAGATTAAAGCTCGAAACCGTCGTCATGTGGACGTAATTATCATGCCAATTGTCAGGTGTACCGTAGCCGATAGTCGTCATTAACCCGGTCTTGTGCCCAGAATTATTCAGCATGGTATAGATCAAGGTCGCGGTGGTGGTTTTACCATCGGTACCAGTTACGCCAATAACTTTGAGGCCGCGGGCCGGAAAGCCATTGATGACATTAGCCAGCACAGCCTCGGCCAAGTGGCCGTAGGGCTCAATCTTTTTGAAGAGTTGGCGCGGAATTAGGGCTTTGACGATCTTACGCAGCATTAATTACCTCACTATCTGTCATTCTCAACCGGAAGTATAACGCTCCGGATTGGGAATCTCTGTGATTAGATCCTGAAACCAGTTCAGTATGACAAATATTCATTAGTACAAAAACTCCTTTTTGATTCGAGCATGATAAGCCACGGCCAGACGCTCCCCGCCTTTTTGCCAGAGACCATATTTTGAACTTAGCGGCAGATCATAAGTCCCGATCCACTCGACCACATTCTGGCTAAAGCCGGCTTTAAAATGTTCGAGAGAATCCATTATGTGATGCCCGGCCTGTTCGCGCGGAGCTACTCCCACCAGATCGTAAGATTCAACACCCTTGGATTTGAGCCAGCGCATCACTTCCCACTGCAGTAAGTACGGCGCCATCACGTTGGTGTGCTCCCGCACCGATCCGCCGTCTTTATACCAGCCCTTCTTGCCCAGGTAAATAGCAAAGACACCGGCCAGAACCTGGCCTTGGTAACGAGCAAAGAATAGCTGTCCCATATTCGCGCTAGCCAGAGCCTGCCACAAATCCAAGAAGTACTGGCGGGTATGCAAAAAGTAGCCGGCTCGCTCTTGAGTCGTCAGCATCAGATCATACATTTGGTTCAAATTCTCTGGACTTGGTTCGACCGCCTCAACCGTTACTCCGTGGCGACTGGCCAAGCGGACGTTATAGCGAGTCTTTTGTTTGAAGCTAGCCAAGCTCTCATCCTCGCTGGGACTGAGATCGACGACGATAGTAGCCTTTAGAATTTGCTGCCTGGCGCGTTTTAAGCCCATCTGAGCCAGTTCCGAAGCCTGAGCGTTATCTTCCAGTACAGTTGGCTCCAACCGGGCAAAGAAGGCCCCAGAATCGTTTTGCTTTAAGGCGGCAACAAAATCCTGGAGTTGGGCAGCATCAGTGATCCCCGGCCCCTTGCTGGCATACCAAAATCTACCAAAGCCAGCCACCTGACGTTCCAGGAACAGAGTGGCGACTTTAGCCGTACCGCTTTCAAAGATTTGAAACCTGGGCGTGAACCCATGTCGAGACCGAAAATCGGCCCAAGGCTTGGTTTGCAACCACTGTCCCCCATCGGGGTTGGCCACCACCAACTCATCCCACCTAGCGATTTCTTCTTCGGTTGCTGTGCGCATAACTGGTTTAGACATTGGCCCTATTGTAGAACGTCAACCTACAACTGTCATATCGAATCTTGACGATTCTATATTCTGATGGTATTTTAGTCATCAGTTCGTTTGAAAGTTCCTCGACTCGAAAGGGCAAACCGTGTACGAAGACCTCAAGAGCGCTTTGCGCTTGATGCTCAACTCGGCAAAGGATGCCCACACGCTGCGCATCATCATTCTCAGCCTGTCCATGCAGCTCAAACTGCACTGCCTCACCTGGAGTCCGTTCGAAGAGTCCCCGGGAAAATATGCCCTCGACCTCTTTGGTCAGGAGTTCCCAACTAGCACTGGATATCTCCAGGTGCTTGTGGCTCTGGCAGGTACCATCTACTCCACGATGGAACTGACGCTTGAAGACCCCGACCGGATGTCCTTCTTCAACGACGAGGACCGTAAGGAGCTTGCCAGGATTTTGGGGATATTCCAGGAGTGGAAGACTCAGTACATCCGATGCAGTGGCGCCACCATCGGCACGATCGAATTTTTCCGGCTGGTGAACTGGACCTCTTTGAATGAGAAGTTCCTGGCCCTCCAACCAGCCGCCACCTAACCCCGCCCGCACGAGGTTCACGCAAGTGAGCCCCGCCGCGAGCGGGGTTTTCACTTTTTAATTGTCATTGCGATCCGCCTGAGGTGGTATAGGACTTTTCTCTCCCAGCCCATTTTTTATGTAAGCTCTCTCTTCTTACTCCCATTACGACTACTAACCTAGTCGATACAAAAAAATGGGCTGGGTAGTTTATCTTTTGGTTCAAATTGAGCAGATTGCTCATGGGTATACTCCCACTACTTATTCCTTCGCAATCTGCTGTGTAGAAAAAGATAATGGTCGTTCGGCCTAAGCAAACTGCCTCCCCAAGGTCTTACTAGACCTTTTAAGATCCAATTAACTAGCCAGTTTGAGAGGCCGAACGACAAAGACGCAGGGCATGGGGTATGGGAGGAGGAAGAGTTGGAGCGGATGACAAACTATCATGCTGGCAGTATACTGACTCGAATGAAGATTCTTGGAATCGAAACCAGTTGTGATGAAACGGCTGCCGCCGTGGTGGAAGATGGCGCAGAGATCCTTTCGAACGTAGTGGCCAGCCAAGCCGACTTGCACGCCCAATACGGCGGCGTGGTGCCGGAAGTGGCAGCTCGTAGTCACATCGAAGTAATGATCCCGGTAGTGGAGCAAGCACTAGCTCAGGCCAAATGCGATTGGGACGATATCGATGGCATCGCCGTGACTTACGGTCCAGGTCTGCTGGGCTCACTTTTAATTGGCGCCCTGACGGCCCGCACCTTGGCCGAGCTCAAACGTAAGCCGCTTTATGGCATTAACCATTTGGAAGGCCACGTTTACGCCAACTACCTAGCGGCCGAAACCAAGCCGACCTTCCCCTACTTGGCCCTAATCATCAGTGGCGCCCACACTCAGCTGGTGCTGTTCCGCGCTCATCACGATTATGAATTACTGGGGCAAACTTTGGACGATGCCGTGGGCGAGGCTTTTGATAAAGTCGCGCGCATCCTGGGCCTCTCCCCTACCCAGGGCGGACCGGCCATTGCCAAAGTTGCAGCTAACGGAAATGATAAAGCTTTTGCTTTTCCTAAGGCTAAAACTGGTGATAATTTTAGCTTCAGTGGGCTCAAAACGGCCGTTCTGCGCCAAGCCCAGCAGCTGGCCGGTGGCGACTTCCGCATGCCATCATTCGAAGTTCATAAACATTTGAGTAAGCAGCAAATTGCCGACTTAGCCGCCAGTTTTCAAAAAACCGCAATCGATACTTTGGTCGGCCACACCGTCAAGGCTTACGAAAAGACGCAACCAAAATCGGTCGTGATCGGCGGTGGTGTGGCGGCCAACCAATTACTGCGCCATGAATTAACTAAGCGCTTGCCGATTCCCGTCTACTTCACCGCCATGAATTTGTGCACCGATAACGCCGCCATGATTGCAGCACTGGGCTTTCACTACGCCCAAGCCGGAAAGAAAATCGACCCGCAATTGCTGCGGGTCGAGCCCAGTTTGAGCATGTAGTTAGGGGCCGTGATCGATTGGTTAAAGCAGCGAAGTCGGCACTTCGATACCCAAACGTTCGAGACTTATAGCCAGCGGGCTGCGCTGGCGCTCGGGCCGTTCAACGGTGATCTGCTTTTCAGCCTCCCCGAGCCGCTCGCGCTCAGCCAAATCCTCCGCCGTCATGGGCCGATATCCTACGACCGCTAGTGTCAGTTGAACGTGGTCCCCACTCAGTTGATCGGAGACTGGGTGGGCAAATAGTTGCTCCAGAACGTCCTTCAGACTTTTACCGGTGAAGGTGGCGTGCTCACTGAACCTCAGGCTGTCACCCAAATAGCCGTAATAGACACCGTCTACCCAGCAGGAATAGTCAGGAGTCGGTATAGCCATGTCCATGCCTCCGCACTTCAAAGGACCTCTCGCGAGATCGACGGATTCATTATACCCCAGGGATTTGGTTGTGGCTCAAAAAACTATAATGACGAAACGAAACAATAAATAGATCACCAGCAAGATGACAATCGATCGAATCCAGCGGTCTTGAGCTGACGGGCCTTCGCTCATGGTTGTAATCGTACCATTTCACACGAAAGAGCTATGGGTATTCATAGGTTGTCATTCTCTGGCTTGACCAGAGAATCTAGCCGTAGATCCTCGGATCAAGTCCGAGGATGACAGATTGGTGTGTGCTAAAATTTGACCATGGCTTTGGATAAAACTTACAACCCGGCCGAGCATGAGGCCGATATTTATAAACTATGGGAAGAATCTGGTGCCTTTAAACCAGCGGGCGATCCGAAAAAAACCTTCTTTAGCATCATTCTGCCGCCGCCCAATGCTAACGGCAGCCTGCACACCGGACATGCCATGTACACGGTCGAAGATATTCTGACGCGCTATCATCGCATGCAGCAGCACCCTACCCTCTGGTTCCCAGGCACTGACCACGCTGGCATCGAAACCCAAGTCGTCTTTGAGCGCGAGTTGGCAAAACAAGGACAGACCCGGGCCGACTTTGAACGAGCCGATTTTTACCAGCAAGTCTGGGACTTCACCATGTCCAACCAACAAAAGATGCTCGATCAAATGCGCTCACTCGGTTTCAGCTTGGACTGGAGCAAACAGAAATTTACCCTTGATGAGGACATCGTCGAGATCGTTTACGACACCTTTAAACGTATGCATTCCGACGGTTTAATTTACCGGGCCAATCGCATCGTCAACTGGTGCCCTAACTGCCACGCGGCCTTTGCCGATATCGAAATAAAATACCAGGAGCGGATCGATCCCCTCTACTACGTTAAGTATGGGCCCTTTGTGGTGGCAACAGTCCGGCCCGAGCCGATGTTTGCCGATACCGCTATCGCTGTTAACCCAAAAGACGAGCGATACCAGAAATGGATTGGTCAGGATGTGGAAGTGGAATTGCTTTGGGGCAAACGGACACTGCCGGTTATTGCCGATGCCCATGTGGACCCGGACTTTG
Organism: Candidatus Saccharimonadales bacterium; assembly: GCA_035480635.1. NCBI lineage: Bacteria > Candidatus Saccharimonadota > Candidatus Saccharimonadia > Saccharimonadales (SeqCode) > Saccharimonadales bacterium (SeqCode). Next base: position 14,607 of record DATIHN010000023.1, on the reverse strand, counting down.
GAACTGGGGTAATTAAAGTGACGCCGGCTCACGACCCTAACGACTGGGATATGGCCCAGCGCCACAAACTCAAAGTGATCCAAGGCATTGGCACCGACGGCCGCCTGACTGATCTGGCTGTCCGCTACGCCGGTATGCCAGTGGCTGAAGCCCGCGAACAAGTGGCCCACGATCTAGAAGAACGCGGCCTGATGGACCATGTTGAAATGGATTATCACCATAGTGTGGCTGTTCACGATCGCTGCGGCACCGTTATTGAACCGCTCGTAACCGAGCAGTGGTGGGTCAAAGTTGAGCCGCTAGTTGGCCCGGCTATTAAAGCTATTGAAGCTGGCGAAATCACTTTTGTGCCGGCTAGATTTAAAAAGCAAGCCGTCGATTGGTTAACAAATTTACGTGATTGGAACATCAGCCGCCAGATCGTTTGGGGAATTCAAATTCCGGTTTTCTATAACGCTAGCAACGATAAAACCAAGGACCCTTACCTGATCACAACCGATGCGGCTGAAGCCGAAAAATACTATGGTAAGGGCAATTTCGAGGCCGAAATTGATACCTTCGACACCTGGTTTTCCAGCTCCCAATGGCCCTTTGCCACGCTGATGTCGACTGGCGATTTTGATCAGTTCTACCCCACCTCCGTCATGGATACGGGCCGCGATATTCTCTACCTTTGGGTCACCCGCATGATCATGATGGGGCTCTATCGCACCGGCCAAGTCCCCTTTAAAACGGTCTACCTCCACGGCCTGGTTCAAGATGCTCAAGGTAAAAAAATGAGTAAGAGTAAAGGCAACGTCATTAACCCGCTTGATCTTACAGCCAAGTACGGCACCGATGCTTTGCGCTTGGCCCTAACCATTGGCATCGGACCCGGCAACGATGGGCCGCTCTCAGATCAAAAAGTCGAGGGTTACCGCAATTTCTGTAACAAACTCTGGAACGTGGCCCGATTTGTCCTCGATAAAACTTCTGGTCATCCTGAACTTGATTCAGGATCGATTCCGGATCGAGTCCGGAATGACAATTCTTATTCCCCCACCGCACCTAAACCCAAGGCTTTGGCCGACAAGTGGATCCTGACTCGCCTGTCGCTGGCGATCAAAGACGCAACCGCCAACATCGAAGCTTACCAGTTCAGCCAGGCCGGCCAAGCCATCTACGGCCTGCTCTGGGACGACTTTGCCGATTGGTATCTGGAAGCTAGCAAAGTTGAGCTCAACGTAAGCGTTTTGGTGTATGGGCTTGAAACAATTTTGAAACTGCTCCACCCCTTGGCCCCGTTTGTAACGGAAGTGATATGGCAGAATTTACCTTGGCAAAAGCGAAATCTCATTGTTGAAGCCTGGCCTAAGCCAACTGATGACTTTAAGCTTCAAGCCGCTGATTTTGAAAACCTGCAAATTATTATTAGTGAGTTAAGAAACTTACAAAAAGAGCTTAGCTTAGGTAAAATCAACGTGACAACGGGGGAGGATCTGCTGCATCAAAACGCAGCCCTTGTAACTGGTCTAACTGGGGCGACATTAAAGACGGGGCAGGGGAGTGGGCTGGCCTTAACCAACACGGCTTTGGCAGTTTGGGTGGAGGTTAGCCCCGACAAAATAGAAAAATATGCCGCAGTTTTAAAGCAAAAGCGGGATGATCAAAAGAATAGGGGAGAGCGTGCCCGCAAATTGCTGGCTAATCCTGATTTTGCCACTAAAGCATCGGCCGAGGCCAAAACTCAGCAGCAAGATATCGCAGCTGAAGCTGAGCTGCTAACATCAAAGTTGGATGAGCAGATCACCAAAATCACCAAGTCGTAAGCAGCTCACTATTGGGCTAATTTTGCTTTTGATTATCCTTGAGCAGATCTTTCGGCCTCTAAATCACTTAGCCAGCAGTCGCGCCTTGGCCGCCGTTAGTCGTGGTGATCACCAGCAGAGCATCGATCGAGCTCTAGTATGGTACCGGGTGGCCGACACGCTGGCGCCCAATAATCCGCAAATTGATCTAAAATTGGCGCAAACCTATCTGAAAGCTGACCAAAATAAGGCCGCTCTGACCAATGCCGAAGCGGCCACCAACCACGGGGCTGGCACCGAGGCTCTAGTGGTTAAATCTCAGGCGCTCTTGGAGCTTGACCAGCCCCAAGCCGCCGCCAGTGCCGCCGAAGCTGCTGTTCAAAATTCAACCAATGATGCTGCCGCCCAAACTCAATTGGGTTTGGGCTACGCCGCTCAAGACGATTGGAGCAAAGTCGATCAAATGATTAGCCTCTTGGGCTCATCTGAGGCCGCTAGAACCCTTTCTGGACTTAAGCACGACCATTTTGCTTTGGCTCAACTGTTCTATGCCCAGGGGCTCCTAAATAGCTCGCAGCGGATTTTGGAACGCTACCCGCAAGAAAACTCGCAGTACTACTTATTAAGAGCCGTGCTAGCGCTGAGGTTAGCAACAGATAAGAAAACTGGATTGGAGCAGGGGAGGGGACTGCTGGAAAAAGGCCTGGCTCTCAGCCCTGAGCGTATCGATCTGCGCCAACTTCTCCAACAAATTGATAATGATTTGGGTGATAGTACCGCGGCCGCAGAGCAGGGGACTAAGATCCAGGCGCTGCAGAGTGGCAAAATTTAACCGGCCTAAACATTCAAAACTGGTTTAAATGCTTGGGTCGAGCCCCTCACTAAATGCTGGATTTGGTGAGGGGCGCTCGACGCTTCAGTGGCTGACGATCGCTCTTAGCGCCTCCCAGACTTCAGTGTGGCTGACGATCCGACGAGCCCCTAGTGGCACATCGGGTGAAATTATGTCTAGGTCACGCTGAAAGGAGGACAGGACGGCGTTATCCGCCCAAATTCGGTCGAGCAGACGGGACAGCTCTTGAGTTGTGAAGCGACCCGGCTTGACGATGCCGGCGCGACGGGCTTCGTCGAGCAAAGCATCACTGGGGACGGTTGAGGAAAAGGTGGCAACCATGGGGTGTCCTTTCGGGACGGAGATAATCGGTTTGCGTCGAGGTTCTGGGTCATTTCTGACCTTGGCGCTATAGTTTATCATAAAGCTTATGGTTTGTCAATGGTTTATAACTGGCGGAGAGGGTGGGATTCGAACCCACGGAGGCCTTGCAGCCTCACCGCATTTCGAGTGCGGCGCACTAGTCCACTATGCGACCTCTCCAAAAAAGCCTGCACATTGTGCAGGATCATTATGACACTTTCTGGCGCGCTCGGCAGGGCTCGAACCTGCGACCTCCGGCTCCGCAAGCCGACGTTCTATCCAACTGAACTACGAGCGCCCGAACCAAAAAAGACTAGCACAATCTCGGGTTATTATAAAGCCTAAAAGTGTAAGTAACGGGCGGCCCGTTCAACCAAATCGGGCTCGCGGTCTTGGCGCGGCAGGTGCTGTTCCAGCAATTCAATAATTTGATCGCGATTGTCGTCTTCGAACAGAATATTCAACCGCGGCATGAAGCGCCGCATCGGTTCCAAATCAATTAGGTGCCAGGCCAGATCTTGAATTACGCCAAAAGTCCGAAAAGAATCGTAGTCGTAGAACTTGGTATCGATAGTTAAACCGCGATCGCCCAGTGAGTAATTTAGGACTCGGGGTTGTTTTTTGGTATAAACCAGCAGGGCCACGGCCATCAAACCAAAGACGCCAATTGAGAGCCATTGATGGGTGATAACCGCCACTGCCACCAGTGCCGCCACCACTACAAAGAAGATCAAATACCACCCAATCCGCTTGTCGTGATGAACGAATTCTGAGGCCTGCCATTGCAATACTGGAGTATCGGCTTCGGCCGGTTCGGTCGCCTCGGCTGCTGGTGCCGGCTCGGGCTGAACTGGCTCTGGCCCAGATTCTTGAACCGGGGTTTGGGCCGGGGCCGGAGCAGGCGCGGGTTCAGGTGCAGCCGGCGGCGGTGCCGCTTGAGCAGCATCAGTCTGGGGGTTAAAAATCGCTCCGGGTTGAGGTTTTGGCGCTTCAGGCTCCATGCCATGATTATGCTACAACCTTAGCGCGTGGGCAAACCGCAGCCTGATTGTTGCACGAACAGGTATAATAAAGTTAATGACCCAAGACAATCAACCAACCCAACTACCTAATGCCATGACCCGCTTGGTCCAGCAATCCATGCATCCCAATCTGAGTGAACATGATCGCTTGCGCATTTGTCTGCCGACCTGTTTTTACATTTTGGCCAAGGCCTACGGTTATTTAGAGGGCGTCTCACCGGAAGAATTTATTGATAACTTGGACCAAGCTACTCGGTTAGAGGCGGGGGAGTGGAGCCGACCCAAGTTTTCGCGCTTTTTGCGCCAACGCTATGGCATCAAAATTGTCTCGTGGTGGACCGGCAAGAATCGGACCGACTTAATTCCCGAGCGGGACAAGCGCCGGATGCATGAATTTGGTTATTTAGATGACGAGGCTGAAACCGACTTTTTTTGGCAGCAGGTGGTTGATCGTGATGTGGCCCAAATTGTTCAAGCCGGACATCCGGTGATTGCCACCGTCTTGCCGGGCTTTGGCCAAAACCGGGCCTTGCATTCGATCATTCTAGCTCGCTGGGCAGACGGCCAAGTTGATGTCATCGACCCCGACGATCGCAATCCAGAAAAGCCCTACCCAGAAGATTACATTCGTAGCAAGCTGAATCCCAACGGCGCCTGTAGCATCATTCTGCCGAAGAACTCTTAATAAAGCGAAACGCCCCCGGGACGTTCCGCTTGTTACAGCGAAACGCCACAGGGGCATGGTGTCTACTCGTGTCGAGCCTGTTCGGCCAGGAACTTGGTGCGACGTTTGCGCGTGCGCCGCATTGCCGACATAAGCCAGAAGAGGATGATGCTCATGGCAATTTCGAACGGGGCGTTGACCACGTGGTACCTGAGCTTCTTGAGCTTTTCCTTCATCACGACCTTTCGGTTTGAAACGAAACGCTACAGGTGCAGCGACGTGAACCTCCGTACCTCTTTGGACACAAACTGATCGTCTTCAAGCTCAACCCCAACGAACAAATCTGTCCCAAGGTAGTTGAAGGTGCAGAATCCCTTGATCCACTGTGAATGATCACTGTCAGCACCGAGCAGGGTGATGGACATGTGGACCGTAGTGCGGTCGAAGAACCGTACTACCAGTTCGGAGCGCCCAATCAAGTACTTGCTGGTCGCGATTTCGAAATCGAACCAAGGGCGCGAAAGGCCTTCCGGTAGATCGGGATGCCGAAGGCAGGTCTGAGCGACCTGGATGGCGAAGGTATTTTGGTGTACTAGTCTCAAGGTACTTATCCTTCCATTCGGGAGAGGCCCTGGGTTTCAGGGGTCTGGCATTAGGCCAGAACTTGTAAATTACCTTATCATAAAAAGTATTAAAAGTCAATGTTAGAACCGCTTGTGTTCTTGAATAAAAACCCATGCAATCGTATACTTACCTACTTAAGGGGAGGGGTCGCATAGTGGCCGAGTGCACCGGTCTTGAAAACCGGAGGCCCGCAAGGGTCCGTGGGTTCGAATCCCACCCCCTCCGCCAGCAATTATTTCCAAAAGGTTAAGCCAGGATCGTCCTTGATCCTGGCTTTGCTTTGTTAGCAGCGGTCTGAGTGCCAGTAGCAGCCTCCGACTATGATGTCGCAACCATCGGGTGCACACTGCATTCGCCCGTTAAGCATGATCTCCTTGGGTCGGTTTGCAAGCATCTGACTAAGCTTCTCCCAAGCCTCCTTATCGTAGTTACAGTCGCCAGGTCTATGGGTCTTCCAGCAGACGCTGCAATTCCGTGGCTGGTTCTTGTCCCAGATCGCCTCTGCCCTCTGTTTTGCATTGGGTTCTTGCATTTCGCTCTCTCCTAGCAGCCGTATCCGGAGTCATCATTGCGGTGAAGTTTTTTGCCTGAGTTTAGCCAAGCGTGCAGTTTGGCGTGTCGATGTTCGTTTGGGCAGGGTTGGCCTGGGGTGACTCGCGTGTTGCAGTCGTTGCACCTGACTCGTCCTGGATTTTGCTGCGGCGGCGGTTGATCCAAGCCCCAGCGGACTTTGGCGCGGGCAAGGGCGGATTTTTCTGTCATTTGGTTCTTTCAGTAAAAGGGGTAGAAGATGTTGCCATTGTGGTCTGTACGAGGCTGAGCTTGTGATGGCTCGAGTTCCTCTCTAAACATAGCCTTGAGGGTTGGAGGCATTTCGGGGAAGTACCCGGACTCTGCTTCACGTTCAAAGTTTTCGATTTCCCTATCGCTGTTCTTCATGTCTCCTCTTTTTCAAGTTGCGTTGGCTGACTTTCGTCCGCCGGTGGGCGGACTCTTCAGGGCGGTTTTCCGCCGAGTCAGCTCCCGGGGTATTTCCCCGGGAGGGTTTGTTGTGACAGTATCCTTCTGCCGGGAGTAGCTGGTTCTAGTGGTGTGCTGCTCGTGCCCAGTCCTGCTGACGCCAGCCGGGGTTGCACCAGTCGCAGTTAGCCGTCCTGTGCCCGTGGCCTCTGTGGTTGTGGTAGTGGATGGCGTAGAGGTAGCCCTTGTCGTCGGCCAGGTTGTAGGTTATGACTTCGTTGCACTCGCCGCATCTCTCTGAGCTGTAGGCCATCTTGTAGCTCCCGTGTCATTGTGCTCTGGCCGGGCGATTCCCGACTCAGCGCAAGCATTATAAGAGTAATTTCATGAAATGTCAATATACTATAGTACACAAATATTGATTAACAGGTTTAATATGAAACTAGAAACGTCAAAATTAAATTGACAAAGTAGAATTTATTAACTATTATTGAACTATGAACTCGGAACTTCTAGAATCAGCAGGCCTAACAAAATCCCAGGCTCGGGCGTATTTAGCTTTGATCAAGAACGGCAAGCTAACTCCCCCGCAACTAGCCGAAAAACTGGGCGAGGGTCGAACCAACGCCTATATGGTGCTGGATAAACTGGTTGAACTTGGGCTGGCAACAAAAAGTGATGTAGCAAAAAAGCTGGTTTATCAGCCCACAAACCCGACCGCCTTGGAGCGATTAGTTGAAACTAAACGAAAGAATGCCTTGGCGATAGAAAAGCAAGTCCGTGATAACATGCCTCAACTCCTTAATTTTTATTACACTTATCTTGATCAACCCGGCATACGGTTCTTCTCTGGGCGGGACGGGATTCTGCGCATGTATGAAGACCAGCGTAGAACACGAGCCGATGTTTACTTTATGCGCTCGGATGCTGATTTTAACGCGCTGGGCAAAGACCTATATTTGCACATGGAAAAGCGCGGCAAACTGGGCATCAAAACTTACGGCATTGAGCCGGACGAGCCCGATAACGTCGAGTACTCAAAAGAAAACGATAAGAGAATTGGCCGAGATATGCGGTTTTTGCCTCAAGGGACCTACACCGCGCCCGTAAACGTCTATGTTTATGGGGATAAAACTGCCCTAATTTCATACAGCCAGGAACTGATTGGCACTATCATTGAAAGCCCCCAAATTGCCAGCGCAATGAGGCAGATCCTAGGATTGGTTAGGGCTGGTGCAAAAATAGCCTAGTTCGTCGGAATCCCACCCCCTCCGCCAGTTAATTAATATTGACATTCATTAATTGTTATGCTAATATATCCTCCAATTGCCGACGTCCGTTGGCTCGCACCTCGAAGGAGAATCCCGTGTCTGCAACCGCTGGCACCCTGCAAGCCGACAGCAAGTCGGAGGCACCGATGCTCTTTGTTGTCCTCACCATCCTCTTCATCTTGGCCGTCATCTACTCGGCCGGTGTTGGCGCAGTAGCGGGACTAGAGCGCAATCTGGCGCCTTACAACGTCCCGGTCTACGCATCGGACTACATGAGGAAGCTTGGGTTCAACCCAAGCGTGTCTCACCCGCTCGAACTCGGCAGCGCCATCGAAGGCTCTTCCGGTCGAGTCAACGGGGTGGCCCACTTTAACCTGCTGTTCGGCAGCGGGGGAGGTTCGGCCAACGTCCGAGGCCAAAGCCTGCCGGCATCGTCGGTACGTCTCGGCCTGACCATCGGACACGACAGCTACATCCTGGAGTTGCCATATTCCAAGGTCAAGTTCGTGCAGACGAACGCACCAGCAACGGCGACGTTCACAGTTCGGAGCCAGAAGCTGGACCAGCGCAAGGTTGCGATCGACTGGCATTGCCAGACGTTCCTGGCTCCGGCCTGCCACAAGTTTGCCGAAGTTCAGACAACAGCAGTCGACACCGCCAAGTGGCCCGCCATCCGCGATGCTGGCCTGGCTGCTCTGTTGTCCGACAACATCATCTCCGTCAGGCTCACCCTCTCACCCTCTCAGTACCAGCGGTACTTGAATGGGTGAGACCGCCCCGCCATGCAAGCGATACGCTTCGCCCCGGCGGGGCGTATCATTTTAAAGTCGATTCGGCTATAATTCAGCGGTTCTGCTGAATTGAAAGAATAAGTTTTGCAAACCAGTGAAACGTTTGCAAAACTTGAAGGAGCAGCGATGTGAAGGCTAGAGCTGTGCGATGAAATCGTCGCAGCGTCAGCCGGAAGTGCCGCTGCGACGCTGGAATGGGGACCCCAAACCAAACCAGCATAGCGTTTGGTTTGGGGATAAGGAGAGGTACCCAAGAGGCTGAAGGGGCTGGTTTGCTAAACCGGTAGGGGGGCGCAAGCTCCCGCGAGGGTTCGAATCCCTCCCTCTCCGCCAGCAATTATTTAATGCTTCGCCGCTACAGCGCCCCAGACCGATTTGGCGCCAGCCGATTTGAGCACTAGGGCCGCTTCGCTGAGGGTAGCACCCGTTGTTAAAACATCATCGATTATTAATATTCGCTGACCCTCTACCAAAGCCGACCGGCGGACGATGAAGCTGCCGCGAACTTGCTCTAAGCGCTTGCGCCGGCTGATCCCAACCTGACTGGCGACCTCCAGCCGGCCGAGCAGTGGGCGATAGGGGAGGCCAGTGGCCCGAGCAATGGCTTTGGCGATCAGCTCAGCTTGATGATAACCGCGGCGGCGATAGCGCGACGGCGCGCCCGGGATGGCCGTGATGCAATCGAAAGCGGTGGGGGAGAGTAGGGGAGTGATGAGAGTGGCTAGAGTTTGAGCCGCCGCCACTTGATTCTGATACTTTAGGGCTTGGACAAGCTCTTTTACAACACCCTCGTAATAAGATGCCACTACCACGCCGGCCAGTTTGGTCTGGCGACGGCAGGCTGGGCAGGTTCGGCCGCCCGGGCTTAATTTGTTGCAACGATAGCAAGTCGGCCGCTTAGTTGGCTGGCGACTCAAGCAATCGGGGCAGAGTGGCGCGCCCTCGACCCCGCAGCCCAAACAGTAATGCGGTGCTATCAGACTAAGAATATGATCGGCAACTAACACTCGTAAGCTTCCTTGCTTTTGTCCTATTAGTCTGCCTATAATAAGCCAAAGGCTCAGGTTAGACAACCTGTTATGGTGGGGCCAATGGCCGAAGAGCAATTAAGCGGAGGTAATTATGGCTCGCAAGAATGCCGATAGTTCAGACGAAGACGTTTTAAATGATGATTTCTTAGAGGGCGACGTGGAAGCTAGCGATGAATGGCTAGGGGATAGCGAAGATCTAGAGGGTCAGCTGGCCGTCGATGTCTATCAGACCAAGGATAACATCGTCATCAAAGCTCCGATCGCGGGCGTCAAACCCGATCAAATCGATATCAGCGTATCCGATGATATGTTAACTTTGCGCGGCGAACGCGTCGACGAAAAAGAAGTTGACCGTGAACATTACTACGTCCAGGAATGCTACTGGGGTGCCTTTTCCCGCTCCATCATATTGCCGGTGGCAACGGTGGCCGAAAAAGCCCAAGCCAGTTTGAAAGACGGGGTTTTGACCGTGACGATTCCAAAGGCCATCCAAGATAAGGTCAAAAAGATTAAAGTTGAACCAATGGGCTAACTAGCCTAGTAATAAAAAAACGGCCTGCGGGCCGTTTTTTTGTGCTGGTTTGAACTAACCGAGTTTGCTGACTACGAAGCTCACGATGGCAAAGCTTAGAGCTGCCACGACCAAACCAATGATGGCAAATAGGATGGTGTCTTTGGCGCCAGTCACAGCCGAAGGGTTTCCGGCCGAAATAACGTAGCGCAAACCGCCGATGATTAACATGATGACGGATATGGCACCGACTATGAAAATCAGAGTGTTAGACACTTTCTGGAACAGCCCACCGCTCGAGAATAGATTGTCTTTGGCGCCAGTCGGTTGAGCTGCATTGACGCCGGAACATAGGGCCGAGGGCACGTTGGCACAATCGGCTGCGCCGACAGCCTGCGGCAAAACGAAGCTGGCCATGGCGACTTCGGTCACAAAAAGCCCTGCGTTTCTGAGTCTTGATCGATTCATTTTGATTATGATTACTCCTATAGGATTGCTATTTATTGAAAATTGTAACAGGCATGAGCGCTTTTGTCATTAGAATCTGCCGACTACGAAGTTAACTATGGCAAAGGCTAGTCCCGCCACCACCACGCCAATAACGGCGTAGAGAATAGTGTCTTTGGCTCCGTTGGTAGCTTGAGGACTGCCGGCCGAGAGGACGTAACGCAGGCCGCCGATGATAACCATGATGACGGAAATAGCACCGACGATGAAAATTAAAGTATTAGCCAATCTTTGGAATAGACTCCCGCTACCACCAAACAGCGAAGTCGTGGACGAACTAGCTGGTGCCCCACAGGAAATTCCGCCGGAAATCGTTAAGTTGCTGGAATCACAGGCGGCGGAGGCTGGGCCAGTCAGGGCCGGCGCCAGCGCTAGCCCTACCATGATAGTTAGCGCCAAACTGGATACTAGGCGCCTGATTGAGACTCGAAAATTCATCATAAGGTAATTGCTCCTGTTACAAACCGAACTATAGCTAGGGCGGCGAAAGCAATGACCACCCCAATTACAGCATACAGTATCGTATTCTTGGCATCGTTGGTGGCTTGGGGATTCCCGGCTGAGAGCACATAGCGCAGGGCTCCAACTAACACCATTATCACCGAGATAGCGCCGATGACGAAGGCAAAGACGTTGACGCCCTTTTGAATAATCGTACCAATCGAGGTATTGGGGTTAGCAAAACCGCTGCCGCCAGTGACGTTGCCATTGTTATCGATTGTAACCGCCAGCATTCGAATGTAGTGCATCAAGTGAATAGTCCTCGTACGAATTTTACTATAACCAATGCCAGTATGACGATAACCAAACCAACAATCGCAAAAGTAATGGTGTTTTTGGCCTTAGCTACACTCTGCGGGTTACCAGCCGAAATTGTATACTGAAAAGCTCCGATTAGCACAAATATAACGGCCAAGGTGCCAGCGGCAAATAGCAGCCAATTTAGAGCGTTAGTCAAAAGCACAAAGACGGCGTTAATGCCTTGTGAGCAAACCTGTTGATCGGTTGGCAAGAGACCCCGCTTTGCCGTCGAAACGGTCGAACAATCTTGGGCCACAGCCAGTTTGAAGATGAGCAGATTCAGATTCATCACGTCACTCCCAACAAATGCAGGATAACAAACATTAGCGATAGTAACACCAACCCAATAATGGCATTAACCAAATGGGTCTTGGCCGATTTGATGCCATCGGGATTGCCTTGAGAAACGATGTATTGGATGCCGCTGATGACGATGGCAAAGACCGCTAGCACCGCCAGCAAGCGGACCGCCCAGTTGATTATGAACTGAAGCAAGCTATAAATCGGATTCTTGTTGGTGCAGTCGAGCTTAAGTCCGGGTGTGGCCGTATCAGGGCAGCCGTTACTGGTGCTGCTAGCAGCGCTACCGCTGGCATTATTGATAGTTGGTCGGCCTGGAACGATGGCGACCGAATAAATACAGGCCTGCCCGCCAAAGGGGTTGTTTACTAAGACTCCGTGAGTCTTACCTAATCCAGACGGAAAGCTAGAAATGGTTTTGTCTGGGCAGGGACCATTGGCTGGTGCCGGGAATGAGACCGCCCATTTAGCCTCCTGCGGCAGCGCCAAGCAAGCCTGCAGCGGCGAAGCCGTTTGACGTCCACTGGTAGTAACCACGACCAGATCGTTGCCACAGTCGGTACCGGGGTTACCGTAAGTATAAGTGTCGTTAGGGTTGGTGGCAGCAGCCGTTTTTGGAGCCAACCCGATCAGTAAGCCAATCGCCGCAACTAAGGCCACGGCCGGCACCATCTTGAATAGGAGCTTATTCATGCTGCCTCGATTCTATCTGAAGCGTAAGCGTCGTGTCAAAGCGCGTCCGTTTGCCTAGTTGTCATTCTCAACGGAAAGTCTCCGACAAAATTCCGGAGACGCTACCGATTGGGAATCTCCACGACTTACGATCCCCGATCCGGAGCATCCATAGAGGATTTCCGGTCGGGGATGACCTAATGACGCGTCGTGTCAAAGTATAAGCTTAAGTGGTTTTGTCAATTCAGCTTTACAGAAGTGACATTTTCGGGTATGCTAACAAGTTCGTTTAGTGGACATATTATGAAGCAGACAGCGACCAAATTAAAGAAGTTGGCGGTACTAGCCAGTACCATCTTTGTCCTGGCATCACCAGCCCTAGCCCTGGCCCAAGGCGAGGTTTATTCCTGGCAGGATTCCAATCACCAAGCCGTTATAGCAACCGCTGGAGTTTACGGCTCCAACTCAGTTACCTTTCACCAAAGCTCCAAACAGCAATCAGCCTATACCGCCAGCAACATCACCGACTGTCAGACGGATAATGGGCAGGCCAGCGCCACCCTAAAGTTAGCCAGCTCTGATGCCCAGGCTGCTAGCGACCAGCCGGCCGCCGCCACCTTGGAAACCACCTGCACCACTAGCGCAGATCTGACCGTAAGTGTTTACAAAGACGCAGCCGCGGCCAAAAACGCTTCGTCCAGCGATAACTCGTCAACGAGCTGTAAGGGTGGTGTTTTAAGCTATGTAGTATGCCCGGCTTATAACTTTATTCTTGATTCCATCAATAAGATCGAGCAAGACTTTATTATTCCATTTCTTCGCCTTAACCCAATTGTAGTCCAGCACAATTCTCCGACTTATGCGATTTGGCAGCAGTTTCGAAACCTAGCCAATATTGGCTTCATCATTGCTTTTTTGGTGATTATTTTTGCCACCACTCTATCCATTAACATCGATAGTTACTCACTCAAAAAAGCCTTGCCGCGACTAGTCATGGCAGCAATTCTGGTGCAGTTTTCGTATTTATTGGTGGCTATGGCGGTTGATATTACTAATATCATTGGCGCCGGCCTCCAGGCACTCGTGCTTTCGCCGCTCAGGAATCAATCGTCAGTACTAATCACTAACGCCGTCGGTATTGGCGGCATAGCGGCTGGTATCGCTGGCATAGTCGCGCTTGCCAGTGGCATCATTACTCTTCAGATTCTAGTAATTTTGGTGGCCGCTTTCTTCGCTATTATTTCGGTTTTCCTAACTCTTGTGGCTAGGCAGATATTAGTAACCCTGTTGCTAATTTTGAGCCCGCTGGCCTTTGTGGCTTGGATTTTGCCGAACACCGAGCATCTCTTTAAAGTTTGGCGGACCATGTTGCTGCGTTTGCTAATGATGTACCCAATGATTGTGTTGCTGTTTGCCAGTGGCAAGCTGTTTAGTTCAGCTGCGGCTAGCACTACTGGTGGTGCTGGGACGATTAACTCCAGCTTGATTTCGCTCATTAGCGTAGTGGCCGGCTTGGTGCCGTTGTTCCTAATCCCTTTCACTTTTAAATTCGCCGGCATGGCGCTAGTCAGTATTAGTACGATGATTACTAATGCCGGTAAGGGTCTGCAAACTCGCCATCAATCCTCAGCCAGCTATGAGCGGATGAAGACGCGCGTCCAGCAGCGCCGGACCGAGCTAGCGGCCGGACAAAAAGTTAAAGGCTTTGGTCTAGTGACGGGCAATCGCGCCAGCGCCCAGATTGCCCGAGGCATATATACCGTACCAAATAATGCTGCTAACGTTCGATCCATGGTCAACTTCAACAAGGAAACCAATGATTGGAAGAAGCGGCTGGAGGAGGAAAACCTGGGTTACGAGGGTGTGTCGTACCTGAGCTTGGGTGAGTCGTGGTATGCCAAAGAACGCAGTGAAACCCAGGGCAAGATTGATGCCGCCAAGAGATTAGGGAATCTGACCGAAGCTCGGATCCAAGAAGAAGCTTTGGATCGTCTTGATCGCGGTCGCGATCAGGGCAAGCTCTACGCTCATAGCTCTGCGGCCAAAGCGGCTGCTGGGTTGTTGCGCTCCGACTGGGAAGTGTTGAGCGATGATGATCGAGCCCAATTAGTTAACTACACCAAACCAACTCAGGCTGGCGATTTGATTGCCAACCAGATGTGGCAGCGCATGAAGGAGGGCGTACGCAAATCCAATCCGCATCTGGCCTACACCGATATCAAAGGCAATGTTGATGCAGCCGAGTTGCTAAAGTTCGTTTCCAAGAAGCCATCGGGTGCCTGGACGGATTATTCCAAAGACACCATTGAGGTCATGGCCAAGCCCGAAAATCACATTTTGCAAGACTTGGCCGCCCAGCAAGTCACGCGCCAGATTATTGTGAATATATTGTCGCAAAGTCCTGGAGCCAGCATTGGTGCCGAACAACAACAAATCATTAAACGAGTGCTCGAGCAAGTCCCCAGCCCTGG